>JASHVE010000141.1 GCA_030039675.1 Acidobacteriaceae bacterium
GCCGATTCCCCAATGCCGAACCTGCCCGCACTGCTCGCCGAGGACAGCTTTCTCATCACCCTTACCGTGATGCCCGATGGCGGAACGCCGCCCAACGTCATCGGCACAGGCCCTTTTCGGTTTACCGCATACAACAACGGCGTTCTTACGCTCGCTGCAAATGAGAACAGCTGGGCGGGGCGGCCGTTTGCCGACTCCATCGAGATTCGCGCAGGCCGCCCGATCCGCGACCAATGGCTCGATCTGAGCGTGGGCCGCGCCGACGTCGTCCAGGTTCCAGTCGAAGAGCTGCGCCAGGCGCAGCAGCAGCGGCTCACGATTGCCGCATCGCAGCCGGTTGAATTGCTCGCCCTTCAGATCTCCGACTCCGGCGCGCTGGCGAATCCGATGCTCCGCGGATCCATCGCCGCAGCCGTCGATCGCAGTGCGCTTTTCAACGTGATCTTTCAAAAGCAAGGTGAAATCACCGCAAGCCTCTTGCCGCAGAGTCTCACCGGCTATTCATTTCTTTTCTCGACGGACCGCGATCTGAATAAAGCGCATGAATTGCGCGGCGGCCTGACGGCTCCTCCCCTCACGCTCAGTTTTGAAGGCGATGGGGCAATGCAACTGGCGGCGCAGCGTCTCGCGCTGAACTTGCGGGAGGCCGGGTTCAATGTGCAGGTAATTGACACGAATCACGCGCAACACGCCGATCTGGCGCTACGCAAGCTTCCGCTTGAGGGAACCGAACCTGCAGCCGCTATGGAAGCCGTGCTTCGCAATGCGGGAGAGACCGTTGCGGTTTCCGGGCAGTCCCCGTCCGCGCTCTTCCGTGCCGAGCGCGAATTTCTCGATCGCAAAACGCTCGTTCCACTTCTCGATCTGCCCCGCGCCTACGCCATCGGGCCGCGAATCCGTGATCTTGCCCTGCGCGCCGACGGCACGCCTGACCTCGCCTCGGTCTCGCTTGAGGACGCGCCATGAATCTGCGCCAGAAACTACTCCTGCTCTTTGCGTTCACTGTGATGGCGGCCGTGGCGGCGGTTGCGTGGACCGTGCTGGTGCGCATCCGTCATGTCTTCGAGCAGCGGGACCAGGAAGAAACGGCTCTTTTCGTCAGCCAGTTTCAACGCGAGTTTCAGCATCGCTCGGCGGAAGTGGCTGCTGCGGTCAATCGCCAGGCTACGGGTGAGCGTGCGCGCGCCATGGCTGTTGAAATCGACCAGACCGGCGATGCGGCGCCGTATCTCACCGAAGCGCAAACCATAGCGCAGGACGCGCAGCTCGACTTTCTTGAGGTCGTGGGGCCGGATGGCAACGTAATCAGCTCTGCGCAGTGGCCGGCGCGCTTCGGTTATCCAGAACCTGCCGTGGCCAATGCTTCGCAGGACCCGTTTCTCAAGCGCGAGGATTTGCCCGACGGCTCAACGGCCCTGGGTCTCTTTGCCGTTCGTGTAATTGGCGGCTCGGATCCTCACCTCAAATTGATCGGTGGCGAACGCCTCGATCAGGGCTTCCTCGCCGGCCTTCCGGTTGCGCCGGGAATGACCGTCGGTCTCTACAGCGATGCCAATTCTTCAGTAAGCTCGCGACCTTCCTTCGACCCCACGCGTTTCGTCGGACCGAACGGCGCATTCGAGGACGCGGTGCATTATGAGGGCCTGATCGAGAATGCACGCCGGAGCGGCGAGCAGACAAGCGGCATCGTCAATCTCACCGGCCCACGCGGAGACAGCTTGAATGCAACGGCGATTCCGCTCAAGAACCAAGCAGGCAACGTGATGGCTGTGCTGATCGTGGGCATCTCTCGCGCCGGTATGACGGAAGCGCAGGAGCACATCCGCGCTATCGCGTATGGCGTGGCCGCAGGCGGCATTCTGGCAGCCATTGTTTTCAGTCTTTGGATTACGGCGCGGGTTTCGCGCCCTATCGAACAACTGGCGCGCGCTGCCGAAGAGGTTGCCGGCGGAAACTGGGAGGTACAGGTGCGGGAGCGCGGGAGCGACGAAGTTGGCGTGCTGGCGCGCAGCTTCAATCACATGACTGGCCAACTCACCAGCCAGCGTGAGCGGCTCATCCAAAGCGAGCGCGTTGCAGCCTGGCGCGAGCTGGCGCGCAGACTTGCGCACGAGCTCAAAAATCCGCTTTTCCCCCTGCAACTGACAGTGGAGAACCTGGTGCGGGCGCGCGCGCTTCCGGCCGAAGAGTTTGATGAGATCTTTCGTGAAGGCACAGCGACCCTGAGTGCGGAGATTGCCAATCTGAAGACAATCATCGGCCGTTTCAGCGACTTCAGTAAAATGCCCAAGCCGGAGCTCGAGCACATCGACGCGAGTGAGATTCTCCGACGCGTGCACGCATTGTATGCCGCCACTGCTCATAACGCGTCTGCCAGTGGCGCTCAGATTCGCTTTCAGCTCGATGTCAGCTCCGAACCCATGCCCATCCTGGCGGACCCGGAACTGCTACACCGCGCGCTTTCGAATCTTGTGCTCAACGCGATTGATGCTATGCCGGAGGGCGGCACGCTCACCCTCGCAGCGCATCCTCGTGACGGTAGAGTGGAGATTAAAGTCTCTGACACGGGCGAAGGTTTGACGCCGGAAGAATGCGAACGTCTCTTCACTCCCTACTACACCACAAAGCAGCATGGCACAGGCCTCGGCCTGGCCATCGTGCAGTCCGTCGTGGCCGATCACGCGGGAACCATCACGGTGGAAGGGCGACCGGGTGGCGGCGCAGCATTTATCATCATGCTGCCGAAAGCGAAGTCATGAGCGCAAAAGCCAACATCCTCATCGTCGACGACGAGGCCAACACGCTGGCTTCGCTGTCCCGCGCCTTTCGTCTCGCCGGGCATGAGGCGGTTGTCTGCGACAATGCTGCGCGCGCGCTGGAGCTGGCGCGCACGCAGCCCTTCGATCTGATTCTGAGCGATGTTGTGATGCCCCGCCGTGATGGGCTCGCGCTCCTTGAAGATTTGAAGACCGCCGGCGTTGCCGCTCCGGTGGTAATGATGAGCGGACAGGCGCACATCGAGATGGCCGTGCGCGCTACCCGCCTGGGCGCGCTCGACTTTCTGGAGAAGCCGCTTACGACGGAAAAACTTCTCGTAACGCTTGAGAACGCGCTCAAACTTACACGCCTTGAGACCGAGAACCGCGATCTGCGTGCCCGCGTGGGCAAACATACGATCGTGTTCTCCGGAGAAACCATGCGGCGCGTGATGGCGCAGATCGAGCGCGTGGCCGCGAGCGAGACACGCGTCTGCATCTATGGCGAAACCGGAACGGGCAAAGAACTGGCCGCACGCACGCTGCATGAGAAGAGTCATCGCGCCACAGGACCATTCGTCACGCTTAACTGCGCAGCGGTGCCTGCAGAGCTGATCGAGAGCGAGCTTTTCGGCCACGAAAAAGGCTCATTCACCGGCGCGGCCCAACGGCATACGGGCAAATTCGAGCAGGCGCACCGCGGCACGCTGTTTCTGGATGAGATCGGCG
>JASHVE010000142.1 GCA_030039675.1 Acidobacteriaceae bacterium
TCCGCTGCGCGAGCTCCCAGGCGGTCGCGACGATGGGAACCACCATCTGGATCTGGCCAAAGCCCGATCCCGTTTGCTTCACGCTGCAGGGAAGTTGACCGTCTTCCTGCTGCAGATCAAAAAAAATGACGTGGTTGTTGCGGGCGATATCTGGCCGGATGAGCGAGTAGACGAGTCCTTCCTGCGGGCCGCACTCCAGCCAGATTCCACGATAAACGCTGCCTTCAATCAGGACAGGCTTTTCGAAGCCGTACATCTTCTGCACGTTGGAGGCGAGCAGATCGAGCGCGTGGTTGTAGAGAGTTTGGTAGGCGGAGTCGATTGTTGTAAAGGAGATAGAGGCGTCGCCAGGAGGATCTGCTTCAGGCCGCTCTGCCACACCGGACTTCTGCGCGAAGAACCGTGGATGGGCTGCGCTGCCTAGCAGCGATGCCGCGGCAATGCGTGAGCCAGTAGTGATAAATGCGCGCCGTGTGTGCATGAAGAGGATGATTCAGCCTGCGATGCAAGATTACCAGGGGTTGGCGGCCAATGGCTTGTAGTGTGCCCAATCGAGGTCGATACTGCCGGGGTTGGCAGGCTGGGTCGTGTATGCGAAGAGCGACGGCCGCGAACCTTTCCACCAGCTGAACTGAAGCCGTGCAGTTTCTCCCAGCGGTTGGAAGGATTGTCCATCGTCGAGGCTATAGAAGTAGCGCGCCTGGTCACCTTCAACATCCACACGGAGCTGAAGGATGGTTTGCGCAACGATGGGACCTGCGGCGGAGTCCGGCAGGTGAAAGAAGCGCAATTGCCGCTCGCTGCCGGTTTGCACAACCTCAAGTCCGCTGGCGGATTTCTCAAACATCGCCAGGCCGGCGTGTCCGCCATTCTTCATCGCAGTGAGATCGAGGCGAACAGTAAATTCGAAGGAGTTGTCCTGCATGCATTGCGTAAGAGTATCGCGCGCCGAGAGCAGGCCATCAGCAGGCATGGGAATCAGGCGCAAGTAACCGGGCCGAGTGCTTAACGACCAGTGCGCGTTGTCGGGGTTGTGATTCCACTCCCACTGCGGGCCGAGCCTTGTGCCGCCGAACTCGTCGGAGGTCTGTGGCCGCTGTTGCGAGACGATGCTCGGATGACCTGGAATGGGACCGGAGGGCACAGGTTGGCCCACGGGCTCGTCTTGAGGATCCTGGCCTATGATGGGCCAATCGTCGCGCCAGCACACCGGTTCGAGGTGAACGATGCGGCCGTGCGCGCCGTCGGACTGGAAATGAATAAACCAGCCCTCGCCAGCAGGTGTTTCCACGTAGGCTCCCTGGTGAGGGCCGTTGATGCTGGTTGAACCCTGCGCAAGCACGACGCGATGCTCATAAGGGCCGTAGATATTGCGGGAGCGCAGCACGACCTCTGCACCCGAACCCACACCGCCAAACGGCGCGAAGATGTAGTAATAGCCGTTGCGCTTGTAGAGCTTCGGACCTTCGAGCACAGGAAGATGCTCGGGGTCCTGAACGATCACCTTGCCCTGATCGAGCACGCGTTTGCCATTGCCTGACATGCGGTGCAGGATGAGCGGTCCGGCGCCGGTGCGGGAGTGGATGAGATACGCGCGCCCGTCGTCATCCCAGAAAGGGCATGGGTCTTCGAGGCCAGCCCCAGCGATTACTGCAGAAGGAGTGCTCCACGGGCCGGTGATCTTCGGCGCCGTGCTGACGAAGATTCCTTCGGTTGGCGTGGGAAAGTACACATAGAAGAGGCCACGATGTTCGCGGATGGAAGGAGCCCACACGCCTTTGCCGTAACGATTGCCGTCCACCATGCTATAGCGCGGGTCCATGGTCATGCGCTGCACAACGTGGCCCAAAATCGTCCAGTGCACGAGATCGGGCGATTGCAGAATCGGAATGCCAGGCACGAAGTGGAAGGTGGATGCGATGAGATAGTAGTTTGCGCCGTCGCGGATGACGTCAGGATCGGAATAATCAGCGAAGAGGACGGGGTTTTGATAAGTTTTCTGGGCAACCGCGGGGATGACCGCGAACGAAAGGCATACCACGGCAAGAAATCCGAGAATGGGTTTGCCCGATTGATTTCTAATCGCTGTAGTCATGCAGTAGTCTTCGCATTCCGGTCGTATTCAACTGACACCGAGAGCCCCAGATTTTCGGAAGGCCACCACGCCAGGAGCAAAGTGCGACAGCGGCGTAGCGCAGTGGGCCATGGGTATTAGTTGTGCAGGAAGGCAGCGCCGCCAGGTGGCTGCGCTGTCCTGTGAAATTAGAAGATCAACTTCATGGATAACTGTGCGATCCGCGGGTCGTTCTGCGGAGCCGTAGAGGCCCAGTTCTGCGGAGTCGTACTGGTGATGCGGCCGAATGTCGAGCCCAGCGTGGTTGCCGGATCGCCGAGGTTGGTGTGGTTGAATACATTAAAGTAATCGGCCTCAAAGCGGAGGACGGTGCGTTCCCTGATGGGGAACTTGCGGGCCAGGCTACCGTCCCAATCAACATAGTGGGGACCCAAGAACGAACCTTTCACAACGGACCCAAATCCTCCTGAGGCAGGATTCGAAAAGCCCGCGGGGTTGAGATACGATCTGCAGTTCAGGGGTGAGGCGCATGCAGTGGTGCCATATGCCGTTCCGATCTGCACGGCACGGTCGCGATCCTGCCCCGATCCGTCGAGGTTATTGTTGCTTGCAAAAACGGTCAGCGGATCGCCGCTGCGGTACTGAAAGAGGCCGCTCGTCTCCCAGTTGTTGACAATGTAGCGGACAGCGCCGGGAGCATCGTTGAGAAACTTCGGAACCGTGTACACGTAGGAGAGCGCAGTGACGCTGCGATGGTCGAAGTCCGCTGGCCCGTGGTCAAGGCTCTTGAAGTGTGGCGCTGTGATCGGGTACACGAACGAGTTGCCGGCGCCGATTGAAGTGGCCGCCTGATTCCAGGGCAAGTTATTCAGCGCCTTCGACCAGGTGTAGTTGAAGAGCAGCGTCAGACCGTAGCGCACGCGCTGCTCGACTGAGAGTTGCAGCGAGTTGAAGTTCGTATTGCCGCCGGTGTTGGCCGCTGTAATCGGCTGGGTGTAGCAACTGTTGTTCGTCGCGCAGCCGGGCTGATTGTAGATGCGTGTTCCATTGACGAAGGGATTCAGTTCGAGATCTTCCCACTCGTGGCTGCTGTGCTCGGCCACGTAGGCAACACGCATGAAGAGGCTCGGCGACAACTGCTGTTCCAGAGCCAGGTTCCAGTCATATATGAGAGGGTCGTGAAATCCTTTAAATGGGTCGTACGTGAGCCAGGTCTGTACCGGAATCGGCGTAGTGGGCAAGGGCGGCTGCGGGGCCGGGAAGGGATCTGGAATGCCGTAACTCGAGTACGGATTGGCGAACGAGATATTGGTTCCCGCGGCATTATTGTTGAAACTTACAGCCGTAATGAACGGCGATGCGTTCGAGTAAATGTTGAACAATGTGCTGTTGATGCGGCTATCGAAGAAGAGCCCGAAACCACCGCGCAGACTGGTTTTGCCTGTGCCGAAGACATCGTAAGCAAAACCGAGACGCGGCATGAAGTGGTCATAAGCGGAGGCAACGCCGTTCGAATTGAATCCCGGATCGCCGGCAAACTGCATTCCTGCGGGCGCCAGAGGATACTTTGTGGAGTGAGTGCCCGCTGCCCAAAGCGAAGGGAAGAAGCTGCCCATGCGACCCATGAGCTCGTGCCACGGCATGAATGGCTCGTAGCGCACGCCGTAGTCGAGCGTCAAACGGCGATTCATCTTCCAGCTATCCTGCACATACGCGCCCTGGAATTTGCCGCGGGGGTTGAAGAACTGCCCGGAGGCCTGCACAAAACTTCCCAGGTAGCCAAACAGGAAGTTGGCAATCGGGTCGCCCCCCGTGTTGTTGCCGTTAAAGGTGAACTGGCCAGGCTGCTCGAAGAGGTTATTGACGTCTACCTTCGACACTTCGCCGTGATAACCCGCGTCGATGTTGTGCCTGCCCAGCAGGAAGTGGATGTCGTCGGTTAGCGTGTAATTACCCCGCCGGAAAAACGCCTGCGGGTTATCGCCGATGCTGAAGTACCCGGACACCGAGATTGAATTAATCTGCTGGAATGCCGGCTGCCAGATATTCACGCCCAGGGCGGCCACGTCGATGCTGTTCGACACAGGACCACGGGCGTCGTTATCAAGCTGATTGCTGATGATGAAGTTGTTGACGATGTGGTCGCTGAAGGTGTGGGTCTCGGAGATGAGCGAGTTGTAGTAGTGGTTTGCGGCCCCATCGGCATAGGTAAGTAGATCCTGCAAGTTGAGCACACCCTGCAGAATGTACGCATCGGAGAAGTACCGCAGCGTCAGTCTATCTTTCGGCGTGAGCTCCTGATCGACACGCGCAGTGATTTCCGCCTGGCCATAAAGGTCCGGCTTCTGAACCAGAATGGATCCAGTCGAGGTCAAGGCGGGGACATACTTCAGCAGATTGACCGACACCGAGCTGAGCGCGGCCGCGCTCCATACATTCGAAGTACCGGCTGTGGGGCACGTAATCGTGGGGGCAAGCCTCGCCGACGGCATGAGCGGATTGCTGACGCAATCGGTAAACACCAGGTTGTTCATCCCTGGCGATGCTCCCGATGAGTTCGCGCCCGCCTGGGTGACGGTGGGGAGAATGTCTGAAGAAAATACCGATTGCTCATGATCGATCGTTTTCTGGTATCCGAAGAAGAAGAACGACTTGTCGCTGTGCAGGAGGTGCGGAATCTGAAGCGGTCCGCCTATCGTGCCGCCGAACTGGTTGCGCTTGAGCGGATCTACCACCTTGTGGCCCAGTGCTGTGCTGTAGGTGAAATAATTCGCTGCGTTCAGATCACCGTTGCGCACGTATTCGAACAGATCGCCATGGTACTGCTTGGTACCACTCTTGGTGATGATGTTCACCACGCCGCCCGCGTTCTGGCCGTATTGCGCGTTGTAGTTGTTGGTTTCGATGCTGAACTCCTGCACAGCGTCGGGCATGGGGAAGGGCAGGTTGACGTTTGTGTATTCGTCGACGTTGTTGCCGCCATCGAGCATGTAATTGGTCTGGCCTACAAATGTGCCGTTGGCCGAGATGGTAATCACCGTGGGGAAGGTCTTGGTATTGCCTTGGTCGGCCTGGGCGTATGGCGCGATGGTGATGCCGGCTACTTCCTCCGTCAGTTGTGCTGCATTGCGTCCGTTCAGCGGCAGGTCATTCACCTGCGAAGTGCCGATCACCTGTTGCAATGTGCCGGTGGTCGTGTCCACCTGGGCGGTTTGGGCGCTGACCGTTACGGTTTCAGAGGTGCTACCGGCCCTGAGAGTGATATTGGTGCTGAGGGCGTTGTCGGCGCGCAGCTGCAGGTTGCTTTCCGTGTAGGTCTCAAATCCTGCGTGACTGACGGAGATGTTATAGACCGAGGGCGCCAAGGCGGGAAAGACGTAGGTGCCTGCCGCGGATGTTGTGGTCTTCAATTGCAGTCCGGTGCCGACCTGCGTGGCGGTTACATCCGCTGCGGTCACAACGGCTCCGGTCGTATCCGTTACGGTGCCGCTGATGCTTCCGTATCCCTGTCCTCTTGCGGCGACGCCGGCAAAGATTGCGCAGATCAGTGTGAGGTTGCCGATCAGTTTGAGAGATGTCTTCATCGTAAGCCTCCTCAGAAAGGTGCTGTGCTGCTCTGTCCCACCGCCGGCCGCGGTGTTTGGCGGGCAATCCAGAACTCGGCGGAGAGCGTCATGATCAACGGGCAGGGTTGTAACGGAAAACAGCGAAAGTGGCGTAGACACTGACCGTCTCTGACAGTCAGGAGTTTCTATTTCACCTTATATTTCAATCACTTGTTTGAGTGCTTCAAGATCGCCGGGCTTTGCCCCACAGACAGGATGCAAACTACTCCGCCGCTACGGTCAGGACGCTGGGAGGTCCGGGAATTCCGTCGGTCACGGTGGTTTCGAGGACGATCTGAAGGTTCTGGTTTGTCTTTCTCAGGTTCACGGCTCGGCCGACTTCCTGCATCAAACCCGGATCGGATAGGAACTCGCCGGCAGCGAGGGTGCCGTAGGTATAGAGCCCCCCTATGACCACTACCACATGCCCGGTGCCCGCGTCGCGGATACGCGAGATCAGGGCGTAATCCCGCATCCGGGGGGAATTAACGCCGACCAACGGCTCACGAGGCTGATTGGTAGCCCAACTCCAGCTTCGCGAGGAGGGATTCTTGGAGTCTTTGATGTAAATAAGGTGCCGTTCCGGATCAAGATCCAGGCTATACCGCAGCTGGCGGGTGAGCCGGAGGCTCCATTCATTGTTGAACGCGCCGATGAGCACGACGGCGCCTTCGCGGAGATCGGAAAAGGAACTGGTATTTCCGGGACGGATCAGCACCTGCTTGTTTCTCGCCTGCAAGGCGCCCGTTACCCGGGCGATCGTTACTGTGTCGGCAAAGGGAACAGTCTCAGATGCATCCGAACTCGGGATCGGCGTAGGAGAACTCCCGCTATCTATGGCCTGCGGGAGTGTAGGCGGCCCGTTGGGGTGGTCGCCGACTGCGAGGAGCACCGGACCTGGTGTGTCGAGCACCGGCTTCCAGAAGAGATCCTGGGGGCTGGCCCGGTACAGCCAGCCATAGACGAAAATCACCGCAGCGGCGAACGCGACGCCACCGAGCCAGGGCCAGCGCAGCGTGTGCCGTGAGGGCCTTTCGGCGGCGCGCAGCGCTACAGGACCGAATTGCACTGAGGCCGCCAGATGCGAGAGATCCGGCTCTGATTCGCGATCGGCGGCTGCGTGGGAGCCGTGGCTGGGAAGTGCAAACCGTGGAATGTAGGAGCCAGGCACGAGCGCCACCCGCAGTTCGAAGCGGTGTTCCTCGTCTGCGTAGTAGGTGACAAGCCGCTTGCGGAGCTCGGTGGCGGCGGTCCGTACGATGTGGTCCAGATTGGTGTCGTAGGAGGGATCGCGTCCAAAGACTTCAACGCCGATCGTGCGTTCCTTGATCTGATCCGCAGAGCCGTTCAGCGTTTGCTCCACGATGAACTTGAGAAACGCGACCGAGCGTTTGCTGGACCGGAAGATTTCATGCCGCACCAGCGAATCAAGTTGAGCGCGAACCCTGTCGGCGCTCAACTCCGGCGTTGTGCCGTATTCGACCCCCACCTCGATCATGCTTCTTCCAGTGACAGCGATTCTAGCACGGGAATTGGAGGTTGCGGGACTACTCGCGAAGCCGCGAAGGTGCTGTCCGCCAATGGCTTGCGCGCCAGAGACCGGGGAGTTTCCACACGAAGCCAAGGCTCGCGGCGAAGAAGGCCTTGTGTACCGGCGCGGCCGGTGAGCGGGCTTTAGCGGAAGCGGCGAATCCTCAATGTGTGCCGGCCGGAGCGATAGAGTCCAATCACGTAGACGGTCGCGCGGCCCTTCGTGGAAAAGATCAGCTGGCGAATCCTAAGCAACGCGGTGCCGCGCGGAATATTCAGGAGCTCGGCAAGACGATGATCGGCGTTGGTGGCGTCGATCTCTTCATCGGCGTAGGCCAGCTCAACTCCGCAATCGCGCTCCAGCTTCGTGAAGAGTGAAGCCTTTTCGAGCGGCGCGTCCATCAATCCGCCAAACTCTTCCCCTGAGAGATAGCAAATTTCGTGCGCGACGGGCTCATCGCCCGCCGAGCGAACACGCTCTACGCGGACGAGCCGACTATTCGGCGACAAACCGAGGCGAGCCGCAATTTCGTGTTCGCGGTTCACGATGCCCGAGGACACGATCCGCGAACGCACGGAAAGGCCGAGGCTGGCCATCTGCTCGGTGTAGCCCAGCAGGCGATTGAAATGAACCTTGGGTTGCGCGACGAAGGTTCCCGCGCCATGGCGCCGCTCCACAACGCCTTCCCGGGCCAGGTCTGCGAGCGCGTGCCGCGCCGTCATCAAGCTGACGCTGTAGAGCTTCGCAAGCTCCCGTTCGGAATCAACGACATCGCCCGGTCCGAGCTTTCCGGACTCAATCCGTTCCCGGATCGCGTTCTGAATCCTCTTGTATGCCGGCTCTGCACCGTTCTGAACCGCTATTGCCATGAATACCTCGATCGCAAGAACAACACCCTTTGCCGCCTTTATGTTGCCGGGCCCAATTTCCAAAATACCTCAACGCACCGCCCGGGGTTGAGAGCAAAGCTATAGAGCACTTTAACGATTTCCAAATCTGCTATATAGCGGACAACAGCGCCTCAAAATACCTTCACACACCGCTGCGTCTTTGGCTTTCAGGTCGCGGCCCGCCCGTCTCCAGTTGAAACCGGAGCCCGAAACCTTCTCGTGCGAGAATACAGCACAAACGGGCCAATTGTGCACATCTTTGTGATCGGCGTCAAGACGAAAAAGATTCGCTCGGCGGCTGACGGCCTTTCCCGGTCCCTCTGTTTTCACTCCTCCCGCGACGTGCCCTGTGGAAATGGGCGAAATTTCATTTCATTTTTTCCTTGACTTCAAAAATCATCTGCTATATAGCTCTATCCAAGCTTATCGAAGCTCTTCTCACAACAAGCGAACCTGGCAACAGACCTTGCGGCAAATAAGGAGGTCCCAATGAAACTCGGTAATCGGACGCTGCTTTGTGTGTGCGGTATCGTCTCTCTGCTCGTGATGTTGGTTGCGGCGCCGGCGCCTGCCGGAGCTCAACAAGCGGCCGGCTCCATTACGGGGCTCGTCACCGACGCATCGGGAGCGGCTGTTTCGAATGCGACTGTGACCGCGCGCGACGTGGATCGCGATACAACGTGGGAGACCACGACGACCAACGCCGGCCTCTATGAGTTCCCCACGATTCCCGTGGGGCGCATTGAGCTGAAGGTAGAGGCGGCCGGCTTCGCAACCGAAGTGCGCAGCCCCTTCACGCTGATTCTTAACCAGGTTGCCAAGGTGGATTTCCATCTTGCCGTGGGCAATGTGAACACTACGGTGACGGTGAACGAGATACCGCCGCTGCTGCAGACCGGATCGACGGAGCTCGGGACTCTGATCGACTCGAACGCAGCGTCTTCGTTGCCCCTGGCCACGCGCGACACGAACCAGTTGACGCTGCTGGCGCCAGGCGTGGTCAGTCCGAATATCTTCGCCTTTGAGTCGTCCCAGAACACCTTCGGTACGGGACGCCCCTACGTAAACGGAGCACGGGAACAGGATAATAACTTCACGCTGGACGGGATGGACGTCAATCAGGCTGATAACAACGATGTTGCCTATGTGCCTTCTCCGGATGCTCTGCAGGAGTTCAACATCATTACCAGCAATGCACCGGCGGATTTCGGCAACTATATCGGCGGCGTGATTGTGGAGACGCTCAAGTCGGGATCGAACACATTTCATGGAAGCCTGTATGAGTACATTCGCAACACCGATCTCGATGCGAACTCCTGGCAGGACAAGGCCAATGCGTACGTTGTCGGCTCTACACCCTCTTCCACTTTGCCTCGGCCGGTACTGCAATGGAACAACTTCGGCGGTATGATCGGCGGCCCGATCATCAAGAACAAGCTCTTTTTCTTCGCCGATGAGTCCAACGAAATCTACAACGAGCCCAAAACTGGCCAGACGAACACAGTTCTCCCTTCCAATGCATTCGCTAGCGGCAATTTCAGCGCACTCTGCACGAGCCAGGGCGCATCGTTCGTCAGTGGCGTGTGCACGAATCCCGTGTATCAGCTTTATATGCCCGCTGCGGGAACAGCCCCCAGCAGCCGCCAGCCGATTCTGAATAACCAGGTTCCCATTAACAGCAAAGTAGCGTCGGCCATTGTGGGTTCGCCGCTCTTCGCCGCACAGGAAGAGCAGCTGAACTACTTCACCAACGGCTACGTCCATAATTTTCAAGGCGACTTGAAAATTGACTGGCAAGCGTCGGAGAAGGATCATGTGTCGGGCCGCTACTCGCAGATGTACACCAT
>JASHVE010000143.1 GCA_030039675.1 Acidobacteriaceae bacterium
TGATCAGAATCGTCCCGGTGATTGCCTGGGCGTGAAGCCCAGCGACAATCGCAGCAAGGGAGCAGAGCAAAATGAATCCTCTTGGCCGCATGCGCCGGTTACCTCGAGGCAAGTGCCCGGATATCGTTGTTGCTTCCTTGCACGATGACCGGAAAGCCTAAGGCTACATCTCCTGCGCACAGTCTAGGAGGCGTCAAGCTGTTAGGGAATACCACTTCGCCCTACGGTAATAACTCAAATGGGGAAGAACGGGGAAGCCTCAGCAAAGGCTGAACATATCAACGCGATTCAACACTGAAATTCGTAACAGCGAGCCGGCTGGAAGCGGCCGGACTACTTAAAACAGAACACAGTTTACACAATCCAAATCCAGTATCTATGACCGTTACAGCGGTTTCAGAGTTGCCGTATCCTGAAGCTGCTGCTGTCAAGCGCCACATTGTACGATACTTGATTGGGCACACATGCTCCGGAACCGCTCTAAGAATGCCCGAAAAACCGAAAGGATTTGCGATGCCTACCGAAGCTTTCGCCAATTTGCGATTCTATGGGCTATTGAATGATGCTCAACGCAGCAGCGCCAAGCGCGAATTGCGAGAACATCTGCGACCAGTCAATCACGCCGCGCAGTGCTGACGGCCGGACGCTCCTCTCCGGAACCACGATGGTATCGCCCGGATTGATGCGAAGTTCGTTGAACTGATTGCCCCACAGCCCATTCTCTCTTTCGCGGCTCACCACTTCTCCGTCAGCCCGCATGATGAACTCGTGCTTCTTATCCGCGTCGGCATTCGGTCCCCCGGCCATGACGAGATACGTTTCCACCCGCCGTCCGGCTGAGTACAAAAAGGAATTCTGATCATAAACCGCGCCGATTACGTTGATGCTGTTGGGAACCGACGGAACAACAAACGAGTCGCCGTTTTCCACCGGAATATCAGGAATGGCGTTTAAACCGTTGCTCTCGGGCTTGAATTGAAGCACAATTCGCCCCGTAGCGCGTATCTGCTGCAATTGCGCAAGAAGTTCGCGCGCGCTGCTTTGTGCAGCCGCTCCGTTTGCCAGCGTCTGGGCCGAGCTGACAGCCGAACCCGCAAGCGCCAAGCTGCTTCGCTGAATCTGCAAGTTCAAAGTCTGCAGGTATTGATCGATCCCGGCTTGCTGGATCGCACGCGTAGACTCCCGGGTAAACTGCGAGCCGTATAAGTAGGCGTTCGGAGTCAGTCCGCCTGCGCGTTCCACCAGATGGCGGAGGGTTTCGCCCGGTTGCGCTGAATACACGCCCGCATGCACAAACTCGCCGCTCAGCCGGACGAGCTTCGTCTGCTCGGCAATCGGAACGCGAATATCCGCCTCGGAAAAGACGGAGATGACATCCCCAGGTTGCAGTTCAAGATCCTGTGAGGAATCGTGCTGCAGCACGAGCTTGCCCAGATCGAACGGAATCAACGTGGTCTTTAAAGTATCGGGATCCTGCCGGTCGATGACTGCATAGTTCCAGTCGATTTCAGGAGCCAGGATCCGCACGTCGGTGCGCTGCAGCGGGCGGGCAGTTTGCGCAGCGGCGAGAGCCTGGGCTGCCGCCAGCGGAGTATTGCCTCCGCGCTGCTGCGCTGCCATTGCCTGGCTCTGCGATGTGCCGAAGAGGTCTTGCGGCGATGCGTACTGATCCTGCTGCAGATCGGCTCCGTTCTGCGGGTTCGTTTCTTCCATTGCGCCCGTTCCGTCCGGCATCTGACCGGCAGTGGTTGCCGTACCCGCAGGAGCATTCAAGCCCATAGGAGTGTTTGACGGAACGCCAGTGGAGGGATTGATCGTAACGGTGCGGCCATCGACAGGCTGGTTCATTCGGTCGAGGCTCTGCAACGGCTCAAACTCCGGGCCTGGCAATCCGAGTTGCGTCCGTTTCCACCAGTAATTTCTCGTGATGAGCGATTCCTTGTCCGGGATCAACTCGCTCAAACGCATGCCGGGGTGCCAGGCAAACCGCCCCGGATTCGCAATATTTCCGCGAAGAATGACGGTTTTCTGGTAGGAAGGCACAATGGAGTAAACACGAATTAAGTCGCCATCCGCCAAGGGGGTCGACAATCCGGTCTCGTCGTATGCAACTTCCATGGCCTCGCGATTGTGATGATTCTCAATGCGCTCGATCGAGACCCGCGCCTCAGCGGCCACGGCCGATACGCCGCCCGCTGCGGCAATCAGATCGGCGAGCGGCTCTTTTTCCTTCAGCTCGTAAATGCCGGGCATACGCACGCTTCCGGTGGCGGCCACCTGAGGGCCAACCGGAGGAATGAAGATGACATCGCCGGGAAGAAGTTTTACGTCCTTTGATTTATCCCCGCGAACCAGCAGATCATATAGATCGAAATCTGTCACAGTCGCGTTTCCGCGCCGCAACTGAATATGGCGGAGAGAGCCTTGCAGAGACGGTCCACCGCTGGCGAAAAGCGCGTCGACCAAAGTGCTGAGCGAACTCACCGTATAAACACCGGGGCGCCGTGCCTCTCCCGCAACGTACACCTGGATCGTCCGAATCTGGCCCACATCCACGGTGAGCTCAAAATTGTGATACACGCGCTGAATGGCGCTGCGCAGATGTTCTTCGAGCGAGGAATATGGCATGCCGGCAACGTGCACCGGCCCGACCTGCGGAAGGTAAACATCGCCGGATCGATCCACACGCACATTGGCCGTGAAGTTCAACTGGCCCCAGATACGGATCCGCAATTCATCTCCTGGTCCGATGACATAATCGGAAGGCACGGGAGCGGTTTCCATGGGAGCGAAGGTCGAGGGCACGCGGCGAAAAAGCGTCGCTCCATAGATAGGCAAGACCTGTCCGGTTGTCGAGGCAACAAACTTCTGGAATTCCGTCAACGGTTCAGGAGGAAGCATCGTCGGCGCCGCCTGGTTCCTGCCGTAACCTTGTTGCGTCAGCGATTCTATGTCGGTGTAATTGTTCCGCAGGTTCTGGGTTGGAGCGCCGTATTGTCCTGGAATCGAGGAAGGGTATTGCTGAGGCAACTGCGGATTGATCGTGTATTGCGACTGTCCGGAACATTGCGCCGAGCTCGCCAGAAGCGGGTCGGCGCAGTCCAAATCGCTCGGAGTTCCCGTTTCATCCAAACCACCGCTCTGAGAAGGTATTTGTGCGTGAACCCCTGCTGCAAGGGCGAGCATGAGGAGATAGAGTCCGGATAGTCTGATGAGATGAGTGCGCAGGCAAAATCTGCTGTAGGTGGAGGCGCTATGGCAGTCTCCAACCTTTTCGCAGCGATTTAGAATTTCCATATCGTTATGAGTCTAGCACGGGGAAAATGGCCGCTTGCGAGTGCTGTCTGCTGATCTGGAGAGCTGTCCTGCAGCGCTTAAGCAGCTCGCTGAGCAGCGAAGTTAATCACACCCGCGAACAAATAGGTTGTATAACTGACCTGAGCCTTTTGTTGAAACAACATTTATAACAACCGAAAGCGGTGTTACAGCCGCACTAACTCGTTGTTTCGTAGGACTCTCGGCTGTAGTCCAGGTAAGTGACCTGCTGAGCTGCCACCTTTGGCTTCGATGTTTTAGGAGTAACGGCGGGAGCACTGCCCGGGGCGAGACAGGATCGCACCGTTGCGGCAATCATCTTCAGGTCGGTCCAGAAGGTGGCCCGCTTCATATAGCGGGCGTCGATGCGCGCCTTCAGCGGCTTGATGCGCTGGTTATAAAACAGCTCCATCTCCTCAGCCGGAACACAGCTGAGAATCTCTTCTTCGTTGCGGAAGGCCAAGGTCGAGGCGCCGGTGATGCCGGGACGATAGGGCATGTTCCGCACCGCCTCATATTGCGGCAGTTTCGGCCGCGGGCCCACCAGGCTCAGTTCTCCGCGCAGCACGTTGAAAAGCTGCGGCAGCTCATCCAGCTTGAGCTTGCGCAGCCACCGGCCCAGCCCGGTAATGCGGCAGTCGCCCTCTTTGGTGAGACCAGGCCCCTTGTGTTCGCCTTGCGCGACCGTCATGCTGCGAAACTTATAAATGGAGAACAGCCGCCCGTTGCGCCCTACGCGCTTCTGCACAAAGATCGCCGGGCCCCGCGAAGTCAGCCGGATGCAGATTGCGATCAGCAACATGGGCACGGCAAACACCGCCAGCACGGGAAGCGCCACGCCCATATCGAACAGCCGCTTGGAGCGGGAAAGACTCCACGCGCTCACAGAAACTCGCTGGGCTTTGCGCTCTGCACAGGAAACACCCTTCACCAGCGAAAGCCTTTGCGAGTGGCTCGCGTGCACCGAGGCATCGGGCATACCCAATTGGTTTTCTGCACTGGTCTCAAACGACTCCGAAGCGCACACCTTTGCTGGCAAGCTGCCTCCCTTGGCGGAACGCATTGGTTTGCAGTGAACGAACAGATCCTGAACTTGTCGAGCGATTTTGGGCGGTGAATCCTATCTACCGACGGCTCCCCGCTCTCGTTGACGATGGCAAATCTGGGTTGTTTTCCACCTACTCAGACCGGCATGCGGCCAAAAAGTTGTGCAGGTAGTGAACGGAACTCTAAAAAAA
>JASHVE010000144.1 GCA_030039675.1 Acidobacteriaceae bacterium
CCCGTAAGCGCGGAGGTGGGAAGCGCGGGGATCTGCTCGGGTTCCAATCTGTTGGGTCGCGTTGCGGCAAGATCGGACTTATTGATGGCGATGAGCGCGGGTCGGCCTTCGATGGCGGCGAAGAGGCGGCGCTCTTCTTCGTTGATCGGCTGCGTGGCGTCGAGAACGATGAGCACCAGCGCGGCGTCGGCGAGGGCTTCGCGGCTGCGCGCGATGCCAATCTGCTCGGCCTCTTCACGTGACTCGCGCAGGCCGGCGGTGTCGACCAGCTCGAGCGGGATGCCGTCTAGCGAGATGCGCTCGGTGACCAGGTCGCGCGTGGTGCCGGGGGTTGCGGTGACGATGGCGCGATCGCGCTCGACGAGACGGTTGAAGAGCGAGCTTTTGCCGGCGTTGGGACGGCCGACGATCGCCAGCGTGAGGCCGTCGTGGACGATGCGGCCGCGGGCGAAAGAGGCATCGAGCGCGACGAGCGGCGCGGTGAGCTCGTCGATGCGTCGGGCGATCTCCGATTGCGGCGTCACATCGACGTCGTCTTCAGCGAAGTCGATGCCGGCTTCGAGCAGCGCGATGAGCTCGACGAGTGATTGCTTGACGGGCGCGATGCGGCGGCTGAGCGCGCCGCCCATCTGGCTGGCGGCCTGGCGGGCTTGCGTGAGGGTTTGCGCGTCGATAAGGTCTCGGACAGCCTCGGCCTGCGTTAGATCGAGCCGGCCGGAGAGAAATGCGCGCTGCGTAAACTCGCCCGGCTCGGCGAGGCGTGCGCCCAAAGCAAGGGCGCGGCGGAGAAGCAGCTCAAGAACCACGGGCGAGCCGTGCGCTGCAATTTCGACAAGATCCTCAGCAGTGTAGGAGTGGGGCGCGGCGAACCACGTGACGAGAGCCTCATCAATGCGCGTGGGCTCCGCAGCCTCGTCGAGGACGTCGGCGAGGCGTGCATGAGCGTGCTCGAGCGGCTGCCGCAGGCGGACGAGCTGCGCGGCGATCGATGCCGATTGCGGCCCGCTGAGGCGCACGATGCCGATGCCGCCGCGGCCGGGCGGCGTGGAGATGGCGGCGATGGTATCGCGCGCCGCGGTTGCGGCGGGCCCCGGATTGGTCTGTGCAGCAGCCATAGGATTACAACTATTGTAGGGAACGAACGCAGCGAATAAAGGAATTGCTGCGTGCGCTCCGCGTGCCTCTCACTTCATCAACGGTATAATCCAAAGCAACGTGGCGGTTTTATCTTCTTCTTCATCACGCGGGCATATTTCACTCCGCGAATATCTCCCGCAAAGGCCTGATTCATTTGCTCATTCGGTTACTCCGCAAGTGTGTTTCGAGGATCGGCCGGTCAAAAGGCAGACGCGCAAGAGGAGCTCTCTGCGCGTGGGTGCTGGTGATTGCGCCTCTCCTTTGCGCACAGCGGCCTGAGCGTGTGGTATGGCGCGGAGTGATTCGCAATTCAAGCGCCGCACCGGTGGCCGGCGCGAAGGTGCGGCTGACGGGCAAGGGCGGACGGAGCGAAGCGACCGCAGGCGCCGGTGGCGTCTTCCGGCTCGAGGCGCTGCCTCCAGGCCAGTACCGGCTGACAGTGCAATGGAACGGCCGCACGGTTACGGCAGCACAGCCGATCGAGCTTGCACCGGAAGCGCCTCCCGCGGAGCTCACACTCTCCGATCGCGGCGAGCTGACGGTGAGCGTGTTCGAAGGGCAACTGGCGACAGGCGGCGAAGAGCTTTCGAGCGCGGCGGTGAGCGAGCTGCCGTTGAACAAGCGCGACTTCAGCGCTCTGCTGTTGCTGGCCGCGGGCACCATGACCGACGCCAACGGCGCGACAAACTTCACGGCGCAGTTTGCGATCAACGGCCAGCGCGGCGTAGAGGCCGTGTTTGCGATGGACGGCGCGGACATCAGCGATCCGGAGATGGGCGGCGCGACCTTCTCAAACTTCAACGTGGATGCGGTGGAAGAGATCCAGTCGAGCTCAGGATGGATGCCGGCGGAGATCGGGCGCGGAGCTTCGGGATTTACGAACATCGTTACGCGATCTGGTGCGATCGGCTTTCACGGGTCGTTCTTTGAGTTTGTGCGTAACTCGATGTTCGATGCGCGCAACTACTTCGACTACGCGACGCCTGCGTATCCGGGCAGGATTCCACCATTCCGGCGCAACGAGTTTGGATTTACAAACGGCGGTCCGGTGTTGTTGCCGCACGTGTATGACGGGCAAGGACGGACGTTTTACTTCACGCAGTATCAGGGATTCCGGCAGGTACTGGGTACTACGCAGGTGATGCCTGTGCCGACGGCGCTGGAGCGGACTGGAATCGATACGGTAACGTATCCCGACGGTTCTACCGACACGCTGACAGTGCCGGTTGACCCAGGGATTGCCGCAGTGCTGGCGCGCTACCCGTTGCCCAACGACACCGCGGGCTCGTTCGGTGCACACACCTATGCGACCGCGTCCAAGGTGGTCACGAATGCGAATCAGTTTTCCCTGCGCATCGACCACAAAATCTCGTCAAAGGACCAGTTCTTTGCCAGATTCGTGATGGACAATCTCACCGGGCCGACGACCAATCCGGACCAGACGGCGATCGACCCGTCCTTCGGCATTCAATATATTGACCGGCAGCGCAATGTTGTGGGTACCTACACGCACACCGCATCGCCGCGGCTCGTTCTTGAATCGTCGCTGAGCATTGAGCGGGCCACGCCGGGGTTTCCCACGCCTAATCACGTGGACCCGGCAGTCAAGTTCAACGACGGGTTGTATGAGGCATTCAACTCTGCGGCTGGAACGGTGATGCAGGCGTACGGGAACCTGTTTCAGGCGCGTGAGAATGTGTCGTTTACCACCGCGAGGCATGCATTCAAATTCGGCGCCGAGGTGCGGGCAAACCGTGATACTACATATTTCGGCGTGAGTCCGAACGGCGAATACGATTTTGGCGGCGGTACTGCGTATTCAAAAGAGACCATTCGGTCGCAGAGTGGGACCCATGATGTGCAACCCGGCGATCCGCTGCCGGACACGCTCTCGAGTTTCCTTTCCGGCAGCCCGTTCGCGTATACGATCTCAATCGCGCCGCCGTACTTTTCGAGCGGCGAGCACATCGGTCCGGCGGCGATCAATCGCAATAACGTGAACGCGTATTTTGAAGATGCGTGGAAGGTGACAGGACGGTTTACGTTGAGCTACGGCGTGCGCTGGGAGCTCTATACGCCCATCTCGGAGCGGGCGCGGCGCACAGCCGGATTCCTGTGGCTCAACGGGATGCAGGAGTATGTGGTGAATCCCCAGCCGGGCTACCGCACGGACTGGAAGGGATGGGGGCCGCGTGTGCAGGCCGCGTGGCAGGTGAGCGACAAGCTGCAGGCGCACGCGGGTGGAGCGATTACCGTGATCCCGCCGAATATCTGGCAGGACAACTTTCTCACCGGCAGCACACCGTTTGCAGTGATGCCCCGGCTGCTCTCAGCTCCGAATGCGCCGATTCAATACGGGTTTCAGATCACCCCGGCGCAACTGCCGCAAGCAGACACACCGGCGGGCGTGAATATCTTCCCGAACGGGCTGACGAACACCGTGGCGCCGAACACGCCCATGGATGTGAACAAGTACGAGCAGGACGTGGCCGCGCTTACGGCTGGGCACGTTGTGAGCGACTTGACGCTCAGTGGTGTTGATCGCGCTTTCGGAAACGCGAGGCTGTTTACGTGGACGACCGGGCTGGAACGCAAATTCGGGAATCTGGTTGCCGACGCAAGCTATGTGGGCACCGCCAGTGAACACCTGCCGCGAGTGAGTTTTCCGAATGCGTATCCGGGTGCTACTGCCGCGTTTGCGCCGCTGACTACCTTTGACAGTTCGGGCAACGTAACGGGAGGGTTCGGCTTCGAGAACGAGATCACGGCGACGGCGCACTCTACCTATCACGCGCTGCAGACGTCGCTTTCGGGGACGGTGAGCCGCACCGGCACGGGCTTGCAGGCGAGCTATACGTGGAGCAAGTCGATTGACGACAGCAGCCAAGTGATCGGCGGCACGGGATCGACGGGCGCAGTGGCGACGGGGTTTCCACAGAATCCGTACGATACGCATGCGGAGAAAGGCCCGTCATCATTCGACGTGACGCATGCATTCGGGCTAAGCGCGGCGCAGGATCTGCATCTCGACAGCGTTGGTTTTCTGCATCCGGTGAGCAAGAAAGTCACTGACGGATGGGAGTTGCTGAGCATTTCTAGCATTTCTTCGGGCTCGCCATTTACGGTTTTTTCTGGCATTCAGCAAACGGGCGCAGGGTCGAACGGGACAGACCGGCCGGACCAGATCGCTGTGCCGCATCTTTCCACCGCGCGCGAGGTGCGCGAAGACTACTTCGGGCTCGGTGCGAATAACGCCAGCGCGTTCTTCTCAATTCCCATTCATGTTGCGGGTGGGACAGGGCCGAACCAGGGCCGGTTCGGGATGCTCGGACGCAATACCTTTCGCGGGCCGGCTTACTACGACTTCGACTTCGCGCTCATCAAGGACACGCCGTTCGGAAGACGCGCAAGCGGAGCCGAGCGCATGGATCTGCAGTTCCGCGGCGAATTCTTCAACCTGTTCAACATTGTGAATATGGGGCTGCCGGCCAACATTCTTACCGGTTCCGGATTCGGCGAGATCTCGAAGACGGCGGGAACCTCGCGGCAGATTCAGCTTTCGTTGAAGCTGATCTATTGATTTGCGTCCCATCTCGAGAGTCGCTCGACGCGGAGGGGATTTGCTATAAAGGTTCGGCAAATCCTCCGCGGTTCTACGGCGATTCCTGAGCAGGTGTATCCTCGCGGAGACATTACCAGGTCG
>JASHVE010000145.1 GCA_030039675.1 Acidobacteriaceae bacterium
GTTGCAAGGTCACCCTCGGCGTGCGCCAGGACAATGACGGCTCCGAGATCGTGCGCGCCGACAATCGCGACAAGAGCGGCATCAACGGCGATTTTCTCTGCGCAAAGGGCCGCTTCGGCTTCGACTTTGTCGAAAACCCCGAGCGGCTCACCAAGCCCCTCGTACGCAATGCGTCAGGTCGGCTCGAACCGGCAACATGGGACCACGCGTTGCGCTACGCGGCCGGCAAGCTCAAGGAGATTCGCGACACACGCGGCGGAGCGGCCATCGGCGTGATCGGCTCCAACCGCACCACAAACGAAGAGAACTATCTGCTGCAGAAGTTCGCGCGGACTGTCCTTCAGACCAACAACATCGATCACGAGCGCACCACCGACTACGCAGCCTTCGCGCGTGCACTAGCCGGTCATGCGGGCGCGACAGTTAGCCTGCGCGAGATCGGCTCCGCCCCGGCGATTCTGCTCGTCGGCGGCGATCCCACCAACGAACACCCGCTGCTTGCCTGGCAACTGCGCACCAACGTGCGCCACAACCGCGCCCGGATCTACATTGCCAATTCGCGCTCCATCAGGCTGGAACGGCAGGCGAAGATGACGCAGGAAATTCCTGCCGGCGCCTATAAGGACTTTGCCGCGTTTCTGGCTGCAGGCGCCTCTGACTTCAGCAAGGCTGTGCTCGCGGAAGAATCGCTCATCGTCATCTTCGGCGAAGAGTTTCGCGGTGCAGCGGTCGAGAACCTCGTGGCCTGGGGATTGAAGCGCGGTAACGTCCGGTTCGCTTATCTCGGAGATCGCGCCAATTCGCGCGGCGCAGCGGATCTGGGCCTCTTTCCTGACCTGCTTCCGGGCTACGTACCCGTTTCCGCGCCGGGGGCTTTCTCGGAATATCAGAATCTTCCCGCCGCACCGGGCAAGGCGCTGCCCGACATGCTGGAAGCGGCAGGTCGTGGCAATCTAGGTGCGTTGCTCGTCGTTGGTGCGAATCCAGTGAAGAAGTTCAACGTCGATCTCTCCATCCTCGAGCACACGTTCCTCATCGTGCAGGATCTGTTCTTGACGGAGACCGCAAGGCTCGCTGATGTAGTGTTCCCCGCCGCGAGCCTCTACGAAAAAGCCGGCACCGTCACCAACGCCTTTGGTGATGTGCAGATGGTGCGCAAAGGTGCAGATCGCGCTGGTACCAAGCCGGACTTCGAAATTCTGGTCCGGCTCGCCGGCGGCATGGGCGTCGATGTCAGCACGTTGGTACCCTTCGGCAAACGCGGCATGACCGGCGATCTGGGCCAGTCGCGCGGCGCGCAATCAGGCGAAGCGGACCGGCATTCGGTGTGGCTCGAAGCCAATGGCCTTGAACCAAAACTTAGCCCCTTTGATCCCTTTGCAGCATTGGACGAAATTACGCGGCTTGTGCCCGGCTATGCTCTGGACCGCGTGAATCTCTTCAGCGGTAACGATGTGCGTACTGAATCCGGGACGGCAGGATTTGTGCCCGTCTCCTCGTTCACGCAGCGCGACTTTGTCACTCCGGCGCACGATACGCTGTTCACTTCAGGAACCCTGGGCCGTTACAGCCGCGGCCTCACAGAGCTGAGCCGGCATGAGGCGCGGGAGTTGGCCGAGACCGCGGCAGATTAACGAGCGCCAAGGCGGGCTCTTTGGTCTGCTGCGCTCAAAACCGTAATGTGGCTTTTCGCAATTGAGGCTAAACACGCGTGACACTTCTTGAATTTTTTCTGTGGAGTCTGCTCAAGGTCATCGTAGTCACGGTGATTCTGCTCATGGCCGTTGCCTACACGGTGCTGCTGGAGCGCAAGCTGGTGGGCCGCATCCAGAACCGCTGGGGGCCCAGCCGCGTGGGGCCGTTCGGCTTGTGGCAGCCGCTGGTCGACGGAGCGAAAAACTTCCTGAAAGAAGATCTGATCCCCACAGCCGTCTACCGGCCGGTCTTTCTGCTTGCGCCCATGATCGCGCTCGTCTGCGCGCTGATCTCCATCGCCGTCATCCCATTTGGAGAGCCCAATGCCGGACCGCACGGCCTCGACCTCTTCGAGATCTCCAACGTCAACATCGGCCTGCTGGTGATCCTCGGCATCACCTCGATCGGCGTATATGGCATCGCGCTCGCCGGATGGTCGTCGAACAACAAATACTCGCTGCTCGGTTCCCTCCGTTCGTCGGCGCAGTTGATCAGCTACGAGCTGGCGCTGGGGCTTTCCCTGGTGGGCGTGGTGCTGCGCGCCGGCTCCTTCAATCTGCGCGTGATTGTGGAACAGCAGGCGGAAAAGGGCATCGTTACCTGGAACATCTTCGGCGGGCTGCAGTTCATCGCCTTCTTCATCTACCTGATGGCTGCCTATGCTGAAACCAACCGTGCGCCCTTCGATCTGCCCGAGGCAGAGAGCGAGCTCGTCGCCGGCTATCACACCGAGTACAGCTCGATGAAGTTCGCCATGTTCTTCATGGCCGAATACGCCAACATGATCACCGTAGGCTGCGTGGCCACGCTGCTCTTTCTCGGTGGATGGACAAGCCCGTGGGGCAATCTGCTGGGTCCGGTGGAAAACAACTTTGTGAACGCGCTGCTGTCGATCTTCTGGTTCGTGGCCAAGGTATTCTGCTTCCTGTTTCTGTATGTGTGGGTGCGGGGAACGCTGCCCCGCTTCCGTTACGACCAACTCATGAACTTCGGATGGCGCTACCTGATGCCGCTGGCCATCCTCAACATTGTGGGAACAAGCCTGTGGCTTGCCTATCGTTGAGCGGTGCTGTGGAAGACCGCTTCGTTTGATCCCGATTTTTGCCAATGCAGTCATTTACAATCGGGATGGATTTGTCAGAGCCTGAAAGGCTTGTGGTCTCATCTCTCTAACACGCCGGTCTGTTAGAACCGGCTTCAGCGCAAACACGGCGGAACGATGCACCTGATCCTGTTCTTCATCTTTGCCGGATTTTGCCTCGCCGGGGCCATCAACCTCCTGCTGCAGAGCCATCCCATCAATAGCGCTCTGTCGCTCATTGTGGTGATGACCTCTCTGGCGGTGCTTTATCTGTTGCTGGGCGCCGAGTTTCTCGCCGCCGCGCAGGTGATCGTCTATGCCGGCGCCATCATGGTCCTGTTCATCTTTGTGGTGATGCTGCTGAATGCCGGCCGTGAAGACCGCACGCTGGGCAGCCGCGTAGCGCGCGTTCTCGGCCTGCCCGCCGTTGTGGCTCTGTTGGCCGTGCTGGCTACGCTCATTCTGCACACTCAGGGGTTGGGCACCACCGCGATCAGCCAGGGCCTCACCACTACTGAAGAGTTGAGCCGTGTGCTCTTCCACGAACTGCTGCTGCCGTTTGAAGTCACATCGGTGCTCATTCTCATCGCCATACTCGGTGCGGTGGCGCTGGCGCGTAAAGGCGATGGCACCGGGCGCAGCGTAGAAAGGACGGCCACGAAGTGAGCTTACTTCAGCAGGACGTTCCGCTCGCCTGGTATCTGCTGCTGAGCGCCGCGCTGTTCTCACTCGGCGTCGTCGGCTTTCTCATCAAGCGCAATCTCATCACCGTATTTATGTCGATTGAGCTCATGCTCAACGCCGTGAATCTCTCCTTTGTCGCCTTCGCTCACCAGTGGCACATGCAGTTTCTCAATACGCAGTCGGGTCCCGGAGCCGATGCGGTGAAGGGCCAGATCTTCGTCTTCTTTGTGATGATGGTTGCCGCAGCGGAGGCGGCCGTGGGACTGGCCATCATCATCGCCGTCTTCCGCGCCCGCGCTACGCTGGCCGTTGACCGTATCGACCTGATGAAGCTATGAACGAGCCGTT
>JASHVE010000146.1 GCA_030039675.1 Acidobacteriaceae bacterium
GTTGAGTCAGGGCCAGAGCCGCATCTCTGAACATCGTATTGCAAAAGGGGCAGGCGGCAGCGACGGTGGTTGCGCCGGTTGCAGCCAGCTCTTGGGCGCGTGCGTGGCTGACGCGCTCGCCTTTTTCTTCGCCGAGGAAGGCGAGGCCTCCGCCGGCACCGCAGCAGAAACTGCGCTCGCGATGGCGCGGGGCTTCAACGAGTTCGCCGGCGCGCGAGACGATGGCGCGGGGTTCATCGTAGACGTTGCGGTAGCGGCCGAGGTAGCAGGGATCGTGGAAGACAATTTTTTCTTTTGCGGGTCGCTCGGGGGCTAAAGCCCCGTTGTCTTTGTCAACCTCTTTGGCACGACTGAAGTCGTGCCCTGATACAGGACTGGATTCGTGGCCTGTTGAGGGCTGTGCTATCCCAGGTCCCAGACCACCCCAGCGACGAAGACCTGTCGCTGGGGGCCCCGGTATCGGGACCTGGGGCACCCGAGTTCTTGCTTGCGGTAAGCGGTCGAGGTGCCGGGCTAGAAATTCGCTGTGGTGTTCGATTGGGGGTGGTGTGCCGTACTCTTTCCAGTCTTCCTGGATGGTGCGCACACAATGCGGACAGATGGAGATGATTTTTTTGGTTTTGGACTGGGTGAGTGCCGACAGGTTCGCTTCTGCCAGTTGCTGAAAGAGTAGATCGTTGCCGAGACGGCGGACGGGGTCGCCGGTGCATTTTTCCTTGCGCAGCACACCGAAGGTTACGCCGAGATGCTGCATGACGCGCACGAGCGAAAGGATGATCTCGCGGCCTTTGGGGTCGTAGCCGCCCATGCAGCCCAGCCACAAGCAGTATTCCTGCGTGCCGTCGAAGAGGGGCAGGGCATTTTTCTCGACGAACTTGTCGCGTTCGGATGCGGGCAGGCCGAGCGCGTTGCTGCCGCGCTCCAATGCGAGGAAGAGCTTGGCTCCGTGGTTGTCTTCCCATGCGCCGGTGTTCACGGCGCCGCGGCGCAGGCCGACGAGGATGGGCAGATGTTCGATGCCGACGGGACACTGGAACTCGCAGGCGCCGCAAGTGGTGCACTGGAAGACTGCTTCCTGCGCGTTGTATTTGCCGAGCAGCGGCTCTTCGGAGGATGGGCTGAATTCGTTGAGATAGGCGCGCAGGCCGAGCACGATCTGTTTGGGGTTGAGAATTTTGCCGGTGTTGTTGGCGGGGCAGTGCTCGGTGCAGCGGCCGCATTCGACGCAGGAGTAGGCCTGCAGGCTGACGAGTTGGGTGAGGTCCTTGCCGGCAACGAGGCCGAAGTCCTCATCGCCGCTGAGCGGTGGAATGTGGCTGAAGCTGCCGCGGGAGAGAAAGACGGTGACCGGGCTGAGCACCAGGTGGAGATGCTTGGTGTGCGGAATTACCGGCAGAAAGATGAGCAGCGTGAGCGTGTGCGCCCACCAGAGTGCGCGCGCGGCGCTGCTTGAGTCCGTGACGAAGAAGGCTGCGAGATACGTCACCATTAGCGCGAAGATGAGCAGCGCAATGAACCCTGATTCCCAGGAGAGACCTTCGCCGAACCATTTGGGGCGTACGAAAAAGCGGCGTATGAAGAGGCCGAGGATGCCGGCGGCGCAGGCGATGGCGAAGAGTGCGGCAAAGTAGGAATAGCTGCGGCCGACCGGGCTTGCAGGATCGAGAAATCCGGCACCGAAAGCCACGGCGCAATGATTGAGCGTGACCAGCGCAAAAGCGCAGAAGGCCCAGAAGACGAAAGCGTGCGCGAGGCCGGGCAGCGGGCGCTGGCGGATGACCTTGGCCTGGCACAACACTTCCCAGAAGAAATCCCAGACGCGTTTGCCGAGGGGAGCAAGGTGGAAGCCAGCGTCTCTCTTGGAGTGGAGAATCCTGGCGAAGACCGGGCCGAAGCGCTGCCAAAAGCCGTAGACCGATGCGGCGGCCATCAGGACAAAGATCGATTCTTCCGCAAGGGAAAAGTGTTGCGGCTCGGCCAACGTTGGCAGCAGGAGAGTCATACGCGAACGGATTTTACGATACATGATTGGAGCAGCGGGCGTCGTGCGGCGGCGTCAAAGTCCTCCCAGGTCGCGCCAGAGCCGGTACACGGCAAACAGCAGCATGAGTCCGACGAGATCGTTGACGATGAATCCGAGCGTGGACTTTGTTTTGAAGAGCGCAACGGCGTCAATGACCGTAATCAGCAATGCGATGAGAAAGGCGAGCAGCAGCCCGCGGAAGTTGCCGGTGAAGGCGAGGCCGCCCGCCAGAAGTCCCAGCACGATTTCGCGGGCGGCGACTACGGCCATCATGGGACGCGATTCATTGCGCATCAGGGGAAGCCCGCGGGGGCCCGTGGCGAGTTCAGGTTTCACGAGCAGGATCAGGCCGATCCCACACAGAAAAACCATCACGGCGTAGGCGACGATGCGTCCGACGATCATCTTGCACCTGCCTCAGTGGCAAAAATGAGCCAGGGGATCATACTCGATTGCCTGGCGCCGTTTCGTGCGACAGCGAGAGGCAAGGCGCAGCGAGCCGCGGCCATCCAGGCATTCCGAATCGAAGGAAAGAAATCCATGAGTTCCTCCACAACGCAAATGGGAGGAGGAGCCGTGTACGGGTTGGGACGGCGGGCCGAGCCGCTGACGGCAAGGGCCTGGGAGACAGGCCCTTGCGGATCAAATGTCTCTCGAACGTAGCACAAGCCCAGGCGCACTTCAATGGCATTGGGCGGCGGGCACCAACTCTGTCTCGGGCAGCGCAACAAAAGTCGAGAATCGGGGTTAAGCAAAGTGAAACCGGGCTGGCCGGCATTTGTGCCTTGCTAGTTTGCGAACGGATCGAAAATTACACCCACACTCTGTGGCCCGGGGCGCCATTCCTCTTCGTGTCCGGCCCAAGTATCAACGGATGCTGAGAATCTTGCGACGCAGGGTAGCGTGCGCACCCTGCAAGAAGGAGGCGCTATGCCAGCACAAGTCATTCACTATGGCATCGACGATTGCCACCGGCTGACCGTTCTGCGGGGGACTGGATACTCCGTGGAGGATTGCAACTCGCTGGCGCAGCTGCGCGCAGCGCTCTCGGCAAACCGAGACGCCGAGGCGGTGCTGATCTCAGAGACGGAAGGGGATGTGCCCGAAGCTGCGGCTGCGATTGCCAAGTCTTCCTCCCGTGTGCCCCTAGTTCTGTTCCGGCGTTCGAACGGATTTTGCAGGGAAGAAAAGTTCGATCTGATCGTGGAAACTCTCACTTCTCCCCAACAGTGGCTCAACGATGTGAAGGCGCTAATTCAGCGCGACCGAGCGGTTCGCGTGCGGGCGCAATCCGTCACTGCGAATCCGTGCGGACCTGCGAGTCATTCTCAACGTTTCCTATAAATTTCAATCCGGGGGACCGGGTTGCCGGCCTGAAATCGCTGCCGGGAGTATCCAATCAGGGGGCTATTGGTATGGTGGTTCGAGCCGCGCCGTGACAGGCGACTCCGATTCGCGATACCCTTATATAAGTGTGCAAGAAGGAGCTTTTCAACCCACCATGCCCATCCAAACCACCGCAAAGATCTGGCACAATGGCAACCTTATTCCCTGGGAACAGGCCACCATCCACGTCATGAGCCACGTGATTCACTATGGCTCGAGCGTATTTGAAGGCATTCGTTGCTACGGACAACCGCAAGGATCGGCGGTCTTCCGGCTGCCGGAGCACATGCAGCGGCTGCTCGACTCGGCCAAGATTTACCGCATGGAGATTCCGTTCACGCTGGAAGAGCTTTGCGCCGGCGTGGTGGATTTGATTGAGGCGAACGAGGTTGCGCCGTGCTACATTCGGCCGATCGCTCTGCGCGGCTATGGGGAGATCGGCGTGAGCCCGAAGGGGTCGCCGATTGAGGTGTATATCGCCAACTATCCGTGGGGCAAGTACATTGCCGGGCACGGCGGCGCGGATGTCTGCGTGTCAAGCTGGAACCGGCTGGCGCCGAACACGATGCCAGCGCTGGCCAAGGCCGGGGCGAACTACATGAATTCGCAGCTCATCCGCATGGAAGCGGAGACGAACGGGTACCAGGAGGGCATCGCGCTCGACACCAACGGCCTGGTGAGCGAGGGCTCGGGCGAAAATATCTTCGTGGTGCGCAACGGGGTAATCTACACGCCTCCGCTGGCGAACTCGGCTCTCTCGGGCATTACGCGCGACTCGGTGCTGACGATTGCGCGGCACCTGGGCCTTGCGGTGACCGAGCAGCCGATTCCGCGCGAGCTGCTCTACATCGCCGACGAAGTCTTCTTTAGCGGCACGGCGGCGGAGGTGCAGCCGATCCGCACGATCGACCGCGTGGTGATCGGCGACGGCAAGATGGGCGAGATCACGAAGAAGATCGCCGACGAGTTCTTCGGCATCGCCAACGGGCTGAAGCCCGACCGCTTTGGCTGGCTCACGCCGGTGAAAGTGAATGCGAGCGAGCCGGTGAGCGCGTAAGTGTGCAGTTCTGGAACCAAACGGGCTGCCCTGGCGGGCGGCCCGTTGTTTTTGAGGGTATTTTAGGGTTTGTGGATCTTTGCCTGTTCAGAATCCTGACAACGCTGAGACCTGAACGTGTCAATCAGTAAGTTGCCCTGTTCCCGACAGTCGGGATTTTCCGGGCAGTCGGATCATGACCCGTCCGAATATATAAATCTTGAGTTGTGCCGTGCCGGCTTGACGCCGCTCGTTTTGCGCAATTTACAATCTGCGAATCGACCCAGAGCAGTTCGCGAATGAACGTCGACTTTTTGAGCGCCGTGCAAGTTGGCCTTTTCTTGAGGAAAGGCCACTTAAACACCTTGCTTCGGTATACACAAATTCGGGAACTGCTATAGGGATTGATGCTCGGGGGCGCGGGATGCGCAGATTGGGAGGATCGGATGCGGAAGAATCACGTCAAAATCATCGCTTTGGCATTTGCTCTGCAGATTGTTTTACCTGGCACGGGCCGGCAGGCAGTCGCACAGGCGGGAAAAGCTGCCTATCCGGCGATGGCTCCACTGGATCAGTACCTGATATCCGACGAGAAAGCCGAGATCGCGCTGGCTCGCAGTGCTGCACCCGGTTCCATTTCCGATGGAGCCGAAGTGATGGTGCTGGGACGCGACGGATATAAGACCGCGGTTAAGGGCACGAATGGCTTTCTCTGCATCGTGGAGAGATCGTGGGCGCAGAACGCCGATCAGGCGGAGTTCTGGAATCCGAAAATGCGTGCACCCCATTGCTTCAACGCGCAAGCCGCGAGGAGCTTTGCGCCCATCTATCTGATGAAGACCCGGCTCGTGCTGGAAGGAAAATCGAAATCTGAAGTCACGCAGGCTGTTGCAACGGCGCTGGATAAGAAGGAGCTACCCGCGCTGGAACCTGGCGCGATGGCTTACATGATGTCGAAACAGCAGTACCTGAATGACCAGGGCAAGAGCTGGCGCCCGCATGTGATGTTTTTTTCGCCCGGCGACATGACGAAGAGCTGGGCGGCGGATGATCCGAACTCACCTGTCATGGTGGCGAATGACGCGGAGGAACGTGTAACGATTCTGTTCGTGCTGGCAGACAAGTGGTCCGACGGTACAGCGGCTCCGCCGAATATGCCCTGATCCGCAGCCTTGGGTTTTCAGAAGAGACGTACCGCAAGCAGAGGCCACAGGCACGAGTTCCCGTTATTCCCGAGCGTCGTCATAAGGCAGACCGGCAAATGCTCGGTGATGCAATATCGCCAATGCACTCTCCAAGTGCCAACGCTATAAATCGCCATTCCGCAGACCGCAAGATTCTTACGGTGACCTGAGTTTTTAATTCAGGATGTGACCCCGCCGACTAGAATCGAGATATGTCCTTCTCATCGCGTTTTGTGAAAGCCCTTGCACTGGGCTTGGTGGTCGCGGCGCTTCTGTTCGCCTTGCCGCTTGCTGCGCCGGCGCAGGCCTATGTGGGCCGGCCGAAATTGATTGTTGTCATTGTGATCGATCAGTTTCGCGGGGATTACCTGAACCGGGACCGCGACAAGTTCAAGGGGCGCGGCTTCAAGCTGTTCATGGACGAGGGTGCGTGGTTCACCGACTGCTACTACGATTACGCCAATACCAAGACTGCGCCGGGCCATGCGACGATCGGCACCGGTGCGTACACGGATGGGCATGGCATCGATTCGAACGAGTGGTGGGATGCGTCGCGGTCGTTCGATGTGCAGGTGAGCTCGGTGGAGGATGAGCGGTACAGGCTGGTCGATCTTCCGCATGATTCGATTCCGGCGAACCAACCCGGCGCGCCGCCGACTGCGCTGAATTTCGTGGTGGGCGCGTCGCCGCTGAATCTACGGGCGACGACGTTCGGCGATGAGCTGCGGCTGGCGACGCAGGGACGTGCGCGGGTGTATGGCGTGTCGTTGAAGGACCGCGCGGCGATTCTGCCGGTGGGGCAGTCGGCGAATGGGGCCTTCTGGATCGACAATGCGAGCGGGCAGTTTACGACTTCGACGTATTACATGGAGCATCTGCCGGAGTGGGCGCGGGCCTTCAATACGAGCGGGCGGATTCAGCAAGCGGAACGCGAGGCCAATGTCGACACTGCGACCACGCAGTTCTACGACCTGGTGGGACGGACGCCGGCGGCGAACAGCTATGAGCTGGACTTTACGAAGGCGCTGATTACCGGAGAGAAGCTGGGCCAGAACGGCGTGACGGACGAGGTGGTGGTCTCGCTTTCAGCGAATGACATTCAGGGGCACCAGTTCGGTCCTGATTCTGATTCGGAAGAGCAGATGATTCTGAGCCTCGATCGCGATCTGGACAGTTTTTTCGGCTGGCTCGATCAGAATGTCGGCCTCAACAATGTGTGGCTGGCGCTCACGGCGGACCACGGCATCGCGCCGATTCCGGGCGAAGCGGCGAAGCTGGGCATCCATGCCGTGGCTGTGGATATGGACAAGGTTTACGACAGGGTGAATGCCGAGCTGAACGAGAAGCACTCGAAAGGCCAGCATCAGAGTTATCTGCTGCCCAATCCCGATCTACCCTATATCGTGCTGGACAAACGCGCTTTCAAGAAGATTGGAGTGGACGAGGCGACAGCGGAAAATGAGGTCGCCGAGCTGCTGCCCGACGCTGTGGCTGCGCAGAATCCGAATCCGCTGCCGTTTCTCACGGGCGCGCAACCCGCGGCGGGTCAGCCCTCGGAACAGCGTTTGCCGCCTGCGCCGCGCGTGCAGTATGTGTACACGCGACTGCAACTGGCTGATGGGCAACTGCCGCCTTCGCAGTGGGGCGAGCTGCTGGCGCACAGCTACACGTCGCACGGGAACTGGTTTGTGATGATGGTGCTGGATGCATACCAGATGGCTGGAGGCAGCCAGTTCGGCGGCACGAATCACTTCAGCCCGTGGTCGTATGACCGGCATGTGCCGCTCGCGTTCTACGGGGCTCCGTTCAAACCGGGCGAGTATCATGAACTTGTGGCTCCTGTGGACATGGCTGTCACATTTGCCTCGCTGGCCGGTGTGAACCGGCCTTCGGCGGCGGTGGGACGGGTGCTGACGGAAGCGCTGAAACCGATGAGCGCAAGCAGTGGTCAGCAATGATGAAAAACGAATTGGGGAGGGAAGATTCCGGCGCGTGAAACCGGATATGCGAGTTTCGTTTGCCGGGATCGAGTTGACGAATCCGGTTATTGCCGCGAGCGGCACCTTCGGCTACGGCATCGAGTTTGAGGAGATTGTCTCTCTCGACCGGCTGGGCGCATTCGTCACCAAGGGCATCTCGCTGGAGCCGATGGCCGGACACGCGGCGCCGCGGCTCATCCACACGGCGGCGGGGATGCTGAACGCCATTGGATTGCAGAATCTGGGCGTGAAGGAGTATGTGGCCAAGAAGCTGCCGCCGATGCAGCGGTATCCGCAGTGCAAGGTGATCGTGAACGTCTTCGGCTGCACGGTTAGCGAGTACGTGAGCGTAATCGAACAGCTCAACCAGGCCGAGGGGATCGCGGCCTACGAACTGAACGTGTCGTGCCCCAATGTGCATGCAGGCGGGATGGCCTTCGGCGCCGATGCCAATTCACTGGAATACCTGGTGAGCCGGGCGAAGACGAAATCGGCGAGGCCGCTGATTGTGAAGCTCTCGCCGAATGTGACCTCGATTGCGCACATGGCGCACGTGGCCGCTGAGGCAGGGGCCGACGCGCTGAGCGTGGTGAATACATTTCTGGGGATGGCAATCGATCCTGAAGAGCGAAAGCCGCTGCTGACCAATGTGACTGGCGGCCTTTCCGGGCCGGCGATCAAGCCGATCGCGCTGCGGATGGTCTACGACGCGGCGAAGGCGGTGAGCGTTCCCATTCTGGGGATGGGCGGCATCATCAACACGGAAGATGCCGTTGAATTCATGCTGGCGGGGGCGACGGCGGTACAGGTGGGGACTGCCAGCTACGCGGACCCACGAGCGGTAGAGCGGCTCGTGAAGGGGCTGGAATCCTGGTGCAAAAGCCATCAGATGGAGCGAGTGGCGAGCCTCACCGGTGCTCTGGAGGTTCCGCGCGCGTAGGCGGGGTATGCACCGGAGAAGTTGCGTTTTTCCCTATAACGGGCTATGATTGGGGCATGGAACTCACGGCCTGTTGTCGCTGCTGTATGCCCCGTAGGGCGCAGAGGTGATGTGGGTCTGATAGTCCGATTTTAGAAACCACGATTCCCGAACGCCCGCGTAGCAGCCAGATTCGACTGCCGCGGGTTTTGTATTTTCGGGCCGGAAAAAAAGAGGAACGATGGCGGACGCGGTTGCAGTGAAAGAGACAAAAGCCCAGAAGATGGAGCGCCTTAAGCGCGAAAAGAATCCCTGGGAAGCCTTTGACGAGGTACGTGCGTTTGCCCGCGCAGGCCGCAGCAGCGTGGTGCCGGAGTGGGCTTCGGCTTACTTCAAGTGGTGGGGTGTGTACACGCAGGGTGACGGCGTGGGCGCGACAGGCGGCAAGGGGGGCGAAGGCCTCGCCTCGGAATATTTCATGCTGCGCGTCGGCATCCCTAACGGGATTGTCTCGGCGAGCCAGCTCCGCACCATCGGTGGAATTGCCCGTAAGTATGGCCGTAATCTGGCTGACATCACAACGCGCCAGAATATCCAACTACACTGGCTGACGATTGAGTCGCTGCCGGAGATCGTTGATGCACTGGACAAGATCGGGCTTTCGCCGAAGGGCGCGTGCGGCGACGTGGTCCGCAACGTGACGGGCTGCCCGCTGGCCGGTGTGGCCGCGGACGAACTGATAGACGCTTCGCCGATTGCCTTCGCCATTGCCCATGAGCTGAAAGGGAATACAGATTTCTATAATCTGCCGCGCAAGTTCAAGATTTCGGCGAGCGGGTGCAGGTCATGGTGCAACTATCCGGAGATCAACGATGTTGCGCTGACGGCCGTGAGGCGCGGCAGCGAAGTTGGCTATTCGCTGCGCGTGGGCGGAGGCCTTTCGAATGAGCCGCACCTGGCGGTGCGGCTAGATGCTTTTGTGCGGCCTGAGCAGGCGGTGGACGCTGTGCGCCGCGTGGCGGAGATCTTCCGCGACCAGCAGGGGCTGCGCGAGAGCCGCGAACGCGCGCGGCTGAAGTACCTGTTCATGCGTGAGGGCTGGACGGCCGAAAGCTTCCTCGACGAGCTGAACCGGCGGCTGGGCTACAACCTCGATCCCGGCGTGCCAGAGGAAGTGCCGGACGAGGGGCTGCGTGATCATGCGGGCATTCATCCGCAGCGCCAGCAGGGCCTGTACTACGTGGGCGCTTCGGTTCTGCGCGGGCGGCTGACGGGCGAGCAGCTGGAAGCCGCGGCGGAGCTGGCGGAGCGGTTCGGTAGCGGCTCGCTGCGCGCCACGATCTCTCAGAACCTGGTGATCGCCGATGTGCCCAAGGCGAAGACCGCCGAACTGGCGAAGGAGCTGGGCCAGATCGGACTGCATGTGGAAGGGTCGCCTTTCTGGCGCGGGGCCATTGCCTGCACGGGTACGGAGTTCTGCAAACTGGCGATCTCGGAGACCAAGGGCTTTACGCGCTGGCTGGTGGACGAGCTGGAGGAGCGGCTGCCGGAGTTCGACCAGCAGCTGAAGCTGCATGTGACCGGCTGCCCCAATGGCTGCGGCCAGCACTGGATCGCCGACATCGGCCTCGAGGGCAAGAAGATCAAGTACGAGGGCAAGCTGACCGACGCCTACTATTTCTGCCTGGGCGGGGGCGTGGGCCAGCATGCGGGCGTGGCGCGGACGGTGGGCTACCGTTCGCCTGCAGCGCTGGTGCCGGAGGCGATTGAGCGGCTGCTGCGGCACTATCTGGCGTTCCGCGAGCCCGATGAAAATCTGCGCGCCTGGTTCGCGCGGCACTCGAACGATGAGCTGCGCGCCCAGCTTGCGGGCGAGATGCTGGCTGCGGTGGAGCGCGATCTGCCGACGGCGCCGGTGCCGCATGGTGTTGCCGAGTAGGCAGCTTTGCTTTCCCAGGTCTCAAAATCGAGACCTGGGGCACCCAGGATTGAGGAGTTGCATGAGCCTTTTGCCGATTTTTTTGAATCTTGAGGGGCGGCCTTGCTTGTTGGTGGGGGCGGGTACCGTTGCACTCGAAAAGATTGGCTCACTGCTCAAGACGGGACTGAAGCTGCGTGTGGTGGCGCCTGAAGCGCGCGTCGAAGTGCGGCAGCTTGCGCGCGAGGGCAGGATTGAATGGGTGCAAAAGACGTTTGAGGCTACGGATCTTGATGGCCACTTTATCGTGATTGCGGCGACGGATTCGGCCGAGGTAAACACAGCGGTTTATCGGGCTGCCCTCGAGCGCGGGATTCCATGCAACAGCGTGGACGATGTTCCGAACTGCGACTTCTTCTTTGGCTCGGTGGTGAGCCGGGGCGATCTGCAGATTGCGATCTCGACAGCGGGCGAGAGCCCGGCTGTGGCGCAGCGGCTGCGGTGGGAGATCGACGAGCAGCTTCCTGAAGATCTGGGGCCGTGGCTTGCGCAGCTCGGCGAACTGCGGCGCGAGGTGCTGGCCGCGCATCCACGCGGTGAAGAGCGCAGGCTGCTGCTGCATGAGCTGGCCCAGCGTGAGATCTGCGACTCGGCGCTTTGCGCAACGAAGGATCTGGCGCGCAGGGGCAGGGAAGCTGCGGTTGCGGGCACTGTCTATCTTGTCGGCGCGGGGCCGGGCGATCCGGAGCTGCTCACGGTGAAGGCCGTGCGGCTGATCGAAAAGGCCGACGTGATTTTGCACGACGACCTGGTTCCCGCGGCCATACTCGACCTGGCGCTGCCCCACGCAGTGGTCGTCAACGTGGGCAAGCGCTGCGGGACGAAGTCGATTACGCAGGAAGAGATCAACGCGCTGATGATCGAACATGCGCGCGCTGGATACAGCGTTGTGCGGCTCAAGAGCGGCGATCCGCTGTTGTTTGGGCGCGCGGCGGAAGAGATGGCGGCGCTGGCCGAAGCCGATGTGCCGTATGAAGTTGTGCCTGGAGTTTCGGCGGCGTTTGCGGCGGCGGCGGCGATTGGCTGCTCTCTGACCGACCGCAACTGGGCTTCGAACGTGATCTTTTCCACGGGGCATCATGCGCAGTCGCACAACCGAGCGGCGCTGCCGGCCCTTGAAGACGCTACGCGCGTGGTCTACATGCCGGGCCGGGACCTGACACTGCTTGCCGAAGAGTGGATGAGCGAGGGTTTGCCCGCCGATCTGCCGTGCGCGGTGATCGCGCGCGCCGCGCAGCCGGACCAGAGCGTGGTGCACACCACGCTGGGCGAGTTGGGCGCGACGGCTGCGGCTGTGCAGGCACCGAGTCTGCTGATTGCGGGGTGGGCGGTGCGGAAGGTTGAAGAGCCGAAGCTGCTGGAGGCGGCTGCTCGACTGACGGCACGCTAGTGTGGTGTCTCCGAAGTTCGCGGAAAAACAACCGCAGGTCCTTCGGCTCCGTTTGGCCCAAAAACGGCCAAACTCCGCTCAGGATGACAAAGCAATTATGCGGTGAACTTTTGGGACACGACACTAGTGTGGTGAATCCTAAATTCGTCGAAGAGCAACCGCAGGTCCTCTTCGACTGCGCTCAGGGCAGGCTTTCGACTCCGTTTACCGCAAAAAACGCGGCAAACTCCGCTCAGGAACACAGTGCATCTGTAATGCGAATTAATGACTCGGCGCGCTGCTAGAACGGTTCCCCAGTTGATGTGCCCTTGCCGAAGCCGCGGAAGGTGGCATTTTCTTGAGGAAAATGCCACTTTGCAGCAGTGACTTAGGGATATAGCAACTGTGAAACCGCTGCAGAGTGGTGTTTTTTCCGATCCAAAAATGAGATAACGGCGTCCAGGAGGCCTGTGAAGGCCGTCGGGGGCGCCGTATTTTTCTTCACAATTAGCGCATTCCTGTGGCAGGATGGCTGCACCTTTTCAAGTTCAAGGAAGGTGCGCATGCTCGACGTGCTTCGCAGGTATTGGCTGGCGGGCCTACTGGCTGTCTGCCTTGTGATTGCCCTCATCAGGTTTCGCGGTATTGTGCCGATTTCTTTCGACGGCCAGACCGTGCTGATTTTGGGAATTGCGGCTGTGCTGATCTTTGTCGCGACCCGGTTCTTCTTTGGGGGCCCGGAAGGCGGAGTTGCCGTCCGCTACGTGGTGGCATTCGACGCGGTGGTGTTCATTGTGCTTGGGTCGGCAGCTACGGTGCTGGCGTGCAGCCGATGGGAGACGGCAGTGCTGCTGGCGGGATCATCGCTGCTGATTGGCGGTTTTGTGGGACTGTTGTTCGGCTATCCGCAGGGCGTTGCACAGGCTGCAGCGCAGACGGGAACCGGCGCGGCGGGCCAGGCGGCGAATGCGGCGCAGAACTCTGGACAAAATGTGAATGCCGCGGGAACACCGAGCGCGCCGATCCATGCGCCAATCCATGCGCAGAACCTTGTGGCCGAGTCCGCTGCGACGCTGGGCAAGGTGATTGCGGGGTTTACGCTTGCCAGGGTGCAGGGCATAGGCGAATACTTTTCGACGCTCGCGAATCAGATTGCGCCTGCGCTCGGTTCCTCCGACCCGGCGACCGCGGCGGTGCTCGCTGGTGTGATCATGACCTACTTTCTCGCCACTGGATTCCTCTGCGGAGTGTTCCTGCCGCCCTACTTTATGAGCGAGGTGCTTTGATGCTTTGGGATCAGATGGCACCACCTTTCCCGCAAGCGCAAAACTGATACCCTGAAGATATGAAGTTTGGCGTTCTCGTCTTTCCCGGTTCGAACTGCGATCACGACACCTACAACGTGATTGCCGAAATTGCGCATCAGCCGGTTACCTTTCTGTGGCATGAGTCGGAAGACCTGCAGGGGGTGGATGCGGTGCTGGTTCCGGGCGGCTTTGCGTATGGCGATTACCTGCGCACCGGCGCGATCGCGCGGTTTTCGCCGGTGATGCAATCGGTGAAGCGGTTTGCGGCCGGCGGCGGGCTGGTTCTGGGCATCTGCAACGGGTTCCAGATCCTCACCGAGGCGGGATTGCTGCCGGGCGCGCTGATGCGCAACGCGGGGCTGAAGTACATCTGCAAGCAGGTGCACCTGCGCGCGGAGACGACGAACAGCGCATTCACGAATCAGCTCAAAAAGGGCGAGGTGCTGCAGATTCCCATTGGGCACATGGAAGGGAACTACTTCTGCGAGCCGGAGGAGTTGCGGCGGCTGGAGGCTGAGGATCGCATCGCGTTCCGCTACTGCTCGCCGACGGGCGAGATTACGCGTGAGGCCAATCCCAATGGGTCGCTTAGCAATATCGCCGGCATTCTGAACGAGAGGCGCAATGTGCTGGGCATGATGCCGCATCCGGACCGGTCAAGCGAGCGGCTGCTGGGTTCGGCGGATGGATGGAAGATTTTTGCTTCGATGGTTGAGGCGCTGGCGGTGCGGTAGAGCGGTTTCGGAAGAAATCAGAACTTTTGGCGGATTGAGAAAAGACCCGTCAGGGCTATTGGTTCCTACAAATGTGATGTCCTTGCGCCGTCCCTACGGGACTGGGTATTCGGATTAGGAAATCCCTTTCCCCACGTTAAAACGCGGGGCTAACGACCAATGCGCCTACGGTGCATCACCGTGCATTACTTATGCGATCATCAATAAGGCCCACATCCTTAGGGACGCTTTTGCGGCACGACTGAAGTCGTGCCCTGATACAGGGCTCCTTTCAAAGCATCTTTTTGCAAGCTGGGAAGTCTTGCGCTGATGCGGCTACGAGAGCCCCAGGCCGCCGTCTACGGAGAGAATCTGGCCGGTGATGAACTGCGGGCCGGTGGCGAAGAAGAGCACGGCCTGTGCTACATCCTCGGCAGTGCCGTTGCGGCCCATGGGTGTGCGTGCGGCGAAGCGCGCGGCGTTCTTCAGCTCACCTTCATTGCGGTCTTCCAGATCGATCCAGCCGGGCGCTACGCAGTTTACGCTGACCTCGGGCGCGAAGGCTTTGGCCATAGCCTGAGTAAGCATGTGCAGGGCAGCCTTGGAACTGGAATAGTGCGCGTGCGTGGACCAGGCGTGCATGCCGCCCAATGAGCCGATATTGATGATCCGTCCTTGAGCTGCGCGGAGATGAGGCAGGGCTTCGCGGGCGGCGAGGAACGGGCCGCGGGTGTTGGTTTCGAAGATAGAGTCCCATTGCGCGAGGGTGAGGGATTCGAGCGGCGCAGTCTCGAAGACAGCGGCGTTGTTCACGAGCAGATCGAGGCGGCCGAACTTGGCGATGGTGGCGGCGATGGCGTACCG
>JASHVE010000147.1 GCA_030039675.1 Acidobacteriaceae bacterium
CTCCTTGATACAGCTCTCAGCCTTCAGCCCTCAGCTTTTTATGTGTTCATAGCTCCAACCCTCAACCAGCCGGGCACTCGCTGATAGCTGACGGCTGAAAGCTGACAGCTTCTCATCTCAGATCGATCAGCCGGATCGTCTCCAGAAACACGTCTCCGTCGATCGTCAGACTGTGAGCGCTGATCTTGTCCATCGTATCCTGCGCGGTGTGGTGATAGCTGTTGTTCGGCCCGTAATCAAGATCGATGACGTCGATCGAGGGAACACCCCGCTGCACAAAGGGCAGATGATCGTCTTCAACCGCCATCTCTTTCTGAAAGAAATACCGCTCGTAGCCGAACTTCTTCGCCGCCTGGCCGACCAGCGCCACAAGCCACGCCGTCGAATTCGTCTCCCGCTGAATATCGAGGTCCTTGTCGCCGATCATATCGGCCAGCAGAAATGCTTTGATCTGGCCCAGCGTTCCATCGCGTCCCCAGCGGGCCGCAAGATGCCGGCTGCCGTAGGTCGAGTCCGTATCGGACCAGCTCTGAATCGCCTCTTCGCCATCGAAAAAGACCAGCCACACGGAGTAGCCCTCCAGCTTTTTCCCGTGCATCGTCTCCTCGTGCAGCCGATCGCCGATGGCCATCAGCAATCCGGTTGTCGAAGCTCCGTCATTTGCGCCGACGAAATTGATAGTACGCAGCGGATAGTTGGTCTCATAGTGCGTTCCCAGCACGATCACGCCGGGCTTCGACCCCGGAAAACGCACGATGAAGTTGCGCATGGGCACCGGACCAATCGGAGTATCGGCCGTAAAGGTGTCTTCTTCCAACTGATCCTGCTGGCCCTGAAAGTGATGGCGCAGGAACTCCTCGGCCTTCACATGCCCGGGCCCCGTCGGCCATCGCGGCCCAATGGCCGCAAACTCCCGCGCATATTCATAAGCCCTGGCGCCGTCGAAGTGCTGCGCCGGCGCGGCAAAGGGAGCGAGCAGTATCGCGGCTGCAGCAAACTTTCTCCAAAGGGAGGAACGCATCATGATTGAGCCTCTCTGGCCTTCTTACGAGATGGATGCACCCACCACGCCACGCCAATTCCGATCAGATACAGCGCCAGCATCGGAATGGCATAGATGCACATGGTCCACGGGTCGGGGCTTGGCGTGATGATGGCTGCCACCAGGAAAACCGCCAGAATTGCATAGCGCATGTTCTTCCACAGAAACTTTGGGCTGACAATCCCGAACATAGCCAGGAAAAAGATGAGGATCGGCATCTCAAAGCTGATGCCCAGGCCGAGGATCACCGAAAGGAAAAAGCTGGTGTAGTCTTCGATGGTGACCATGGGCGTAAAGTTGTGGCCGAAGTCGACGATGAGGATTTTGATTGCGCCCGGCAGAACCCAGTAGTAGCCAAAGGCCGCGCCGGAGAGAAACAGGCCAACGGTGGCTGCCATGAACGGCACGACGAATCGCCGCTCTTTCTGGTAGAGCCCCGGCGCTATGAACAGCCAAACCTGGTAGAGGATGAAGGGCGACGCGATGATCGCTCCGGCCAGCAGTGACGCCTGCAGGTCGAGGTTCAGCGCGTCCATAGGATGCGTGAAGACCAGAGACTTGCCGATATGGCTCAGAGGCGCCTGGAAGAATTGGACGATGGGATTGTGAAAGATCCACGCGACAACAAAGCCCGCACCGAGATAGATGGCCGAATGGATGATGCGCCGGCGCAACTCGTCCAGGTGCTCCATCAGGCTCATGCCTGGAAGCTCTGCGCGATCGGTCACTGCTTTTCGCGCTTTATCGATTGCATCCCCGGGATCAACCATTATGGGCTGCTTGCTCGGTCACCGCGCGGGACTCTTCCGTTGCGGCTTCACTTTCTTTGGGAGTGGTGTCAGTAGTTGCCGCAGACGCGGGCGGCGCCTCGGTCTTCTCAGCCGCTACGCTGCCAGGCCGCGAGGCAGCCACTATCTCGCCCGTAGAAGGCGGCTGGACGTGCAGAGGAGTCTCCTCCGCAGGCGTTTCCTGCCCGGCAAAGTCGCCGTGAGTGCTTTCGCGCGGATAGGGAGATTCGGCAGGCGAAGAAACTGCTTCCGACGGTTCGCTCGTCTGCTCGGATGTTTGAGAAGGAGTGCTCTCTGCCGCCGGAGCTGGTGCCGGGGGGCTGAGAGCCAGGCTACGCTGCCGTTCCGCCTCCTCGCGCTTGCGCCGGTCCGCCTCTTCGGCGTTTCGCAGTTCTTCTTCCATCTGGAACTTGAAGTCGTTCGAGGCCTTGCGGAACTCATACATCAGCTTGCCGATCTGCCGTCCGATCTGCGGCAGCCGCCGCGGGCCGAAGACCACCAGCGCCAACACCATCAGAATCAGCGAGTCTGCCATGCCTAAGTTGGCGGCTTGAATTGGCGGCGGAGTTCCCATGAAGGACCATGATACCTGCCCGCGCGCACGCTCACAAAGCGCGCCCGCACGGGATGTGCCACTGGGCTGATTGGTCGAAAATTCACCACGTATATCCGCCGGAACGGGGTGGCCATACTCCGAGGATCTGCCGCAGCAAAACGATGCGCCCGAAGTGGTAAGCATTATGCGCTGCCAGGTTTTCCAACTGCTCACGCACGGTCATCACGCGCACCGGTTCCCCAGGGCGCGAGGGGCACCGGATCGGCTGCTCAAGGCGCGAAGTGTTGCGAGCCGCGGCGCCTGCCAGCATATTCCCAGAGAAGAAGCGCGCGCAGAGCCGCTGCCAGTATTCGCGTTCCGCGTCGAGAACTGTAGGGAAGCCGTCTCTGGGACTGGGAGGGAAGGGCGTTTCGATGCCCATGATCCAGTCAATAGTGACCTGCTGCCAGAAGGTGATATGCCACAGTTCTTCATAAATCGAGTGAGGCGCACCGGGCGGCACGCGGTGCACGAGGTCGTCGGACAAGCCTTCGAGGATGTGGGCGGGTGCTGCCGCCGCCGCGTCACTGGTCAGAACCTGTTCTAATTCATTCATTTCCACTTCTCTCTCTGCGGGCTTTTTGATCCGTCTCGCCGGCAAAATTATCGCAGCAAGCTGCCACTCTGCCCAGGGCGGTTGTTACGGTTGCGTTACACTGGAAGAGATGGCTCGGTCTGGCCCGGCGGATTCCAGCCAGTTCTTTTAGGAATCCAGAAGCTTCTGATCGCATCCATTTTGTGAACGGGCTGCAACAACCCCGTGGATGGGTTCTCCCGAAGGGGTTCGGGCGAGTAGCGCATCCACTGCAGCCTGCATTGCTTTCAACATCCCCGTCCGAATTGGACTGAAGGCGGAATACGGTGACTCCTGTTGATGAAATGACGGCGGCCCCGTCTTTGGTGGCCGAAGATGCTTGCAGCTTAGACAATTATCTGGCCCTCCCGGATCGCTCGATGGACGATCGCATCGCGCAGGCCCGGGCCGTGCTTGGTTCCACTACCATCCTTCTTGGCCATCATTACCAGCGGGATGAGGTGATTCGCTTCGCCGACTACACCGGCGATAGCTATAAGCTTTCCAAAATTGCGGCCGAAACCGGCGCCCGGTACATTGTCTTCTGCGGTGTGCACTTCATGGCCGAGAGCGCAGACGTGCTGGGCCGGGTCGGCCAGCAGGTGATTCTGCCGGATCTGAACGCCGGATGTTCCATGGCCGATATGGCGGAAATCTCGCAGGTTGAGGCCTGCTGGGACACTCTCGAGCGCTTCCATCTCGCAGATGAGACCATCCCGCTGACCTACATCAACTCAACTGCTGCGATCAAGGCCTTCTGCGGCGAGCACGGCGGCCTGGTCTGCACCTCGTCTAATGCGCGGGCAGCCATCGAATGGGCCTTAGCGCGCGGCAAGCGCGTCCTGTTTCTGCCCGATCAGCATTTAGGCCGCAACACCGGCTATGCCCTGCAAATCCCTCTGGATGAGATGGTTGTGTGGGACCCCTGGGCCATCCAGGGCGGCCAGACGAAGGAGCGGATCGCGCAGAGCGGGATGCTGCTGTGGAAGGGCCACTGCGCCGTGCATCAGCGCTTTCTTCCGGGCCATGTAGACCAGGTCCGCACCAAATATCCCGGAATTCAGGTGATTGTGCATCCCGAGTGCCGGTTCGAGGTCTGCCAGAAGGCAGACGCAATTGGTTCGACGGAGCGGCTGATCGCGCTGGTCGAGCAGGCGCCTGCCGGTGCAACCTTCGCCATCGGGACAGAGATTCACCTGGTCAACCGGCTTGCCCGGCGATTCGCGCCTGAAGGCAAGAAAATCATCACCTTAGACGACACCGGCTGCCTGTGCACCACGATGTACCGCATCAGCCCGCAGCACCTTGCGTGGGCTCTTGAGAATCTTGTGGAAGGCCGGGTGGTGAACCGCATTCAGGTGCGTTCCAGCGTCAAGCGCTGGGCACGGGTGGCTCTGGACCGGATGCTGGAGCTATAGGGAACTGGTCCTCGGCGGTACAGCGATTTCCGGGTTGCTATATCCAGGAGTCGATGCTCTCGAGTCGCCGCGACCAACAGGGAGTCGGCGATCCAGCTCAGACTTCGAGAGGGCACACTTACCCGGGAATCGCCTTATGCGTGCCACCGAAGAAAGGCTTCAAAAAGCAGGAAGGGAATTGATGCACCCATTGTGCCTGCGATGGCAGCCAGAGCAAATGCCTCGAATGGTTGCAGCGGATTGCACACTTGTGTGATTGCCGCTCGAAACCGCCCGCGTATGGTACTGTATAGGCGTTTCCAGATGAAAACCTTCACTCTCGACGAAGCTCAGTCGCTACTTCCCGTTCTTGAATCCCTGCTCAAGCGCGCCATGGACGGAAAACGTTCTGCCGAAGAGGTCGAATCCGATCTTTCCGCGCTGGCGCAACGGATCTATCTCTCTGGTGGAATGAGAATTAACGCTGCCAACGTGGCCTTGCGGCGCAGCGAGATGGAAAACCACCTCAAGCGCGTCCGGGAGAGCATCGCCGAGATCGATGCGATTGGCGTCCAAGTGAAGGACCTCGATTCGGGCTTGCTCGATTTTCCGTTCCGACTCGAAGACGAAGTCGTTTTGCTCTGCTGGCGAATGGGCGAGCCCACCATCGACCACTGGCACACGCTTGAATCCGGCTTTCAGGGCCGCCAGCCCGTCGACGAGCGCTTTCGCCGACGCTCCAACTCTAACGGCCGGCCGAATTAGAGCGGCAACTCCCAGCGATGACCGCCGGCGCCTCTGCAAATTCACGCGAAATTCCACGCCACTACGGCCTTCCTCCAGCCCGAGGGTAGCGTCCTAGTTTGCGCTTTGGGCGGCGGACGGGTACCGGAGAGCCTCTACCAGGACAATGTTGTATCCTTCGGGATCGTGCAGCGCAGCCCAAGGTCGCCTGTGACCTTCGCCGAGCGGCTTCGTTGCGATGACCTTCTCCTCGCCGATATTGCCAATGGCATCCGCGAGATTAGAAACTTCGAGAAAGACGACGGCTTTGTCGCGTGATGGGTAGGATTCTGCACCCTTGCGCTCCAAGCAGACGAAGCTCCCGCCCGCGTCGAATCGTGCATGGTGCCCTTCCTCTTCATCCAGCAACTCTAGCCCGAGCATGTCGCTGTAGAACTGCTTTCCCAGCTGAAGATCGTCAAAGTACAACTCAACGCCTATGAGTCGTGCGTTAAGCTTTTCTTTGTTTTGCATCGACACCTCCGCCGGAAAAGCATAGCTCGCGAACACTGGCACTTCAAATTAGGACACTGCTGGCCGGCGCGGCGACAGCTTCCGCATAGCTAATTGCTGCTCTTTTTGATCACGAGCGTTGACGGGCGAAATCGCGTCTAATCGAGCAGCAGCTTTTCCCTTCTAAGCTAAGTCCCTTGTGGATGATGCGTGAAAGAATTTGAGCAGTTTTCCAGTTCATGTGATATTGCCCGCTGTGCGCAAGGCACTGGAAGGCAGCGGCTTCGCTTTACAGAAACTGGAAAACCGCCGTGGCCCCGAAAGGGGATGCCCGAGGAGTGACGATGAGGATCGGTACGTGCGCACGGCTGTTGGTTGCGGTAATCCCCCTGATGGCCGGATGCGGCAATTTCTGGCAGGCTCCCAGCAGCACGTCCGGCTCGGGTACCACGACAACAACACTTTCCAGTGGCTACTTCTACGTCCTGAATCAGGAGACCAGCCAGATCGTTGCGTATAACATCAACTCCGGTGCGTTGAATCAGATTGGCGCCTACACGCTGGCCGCTGCGCCAACGGCGGTTGCGATCGCACCCGGAGGCGGCTTCTTGTACGTGAGCACGGTGGCCGGCATCTATCTCTACGACATCGGGTCCAACGGAGCGCTGACCATCGGAAACAACGGCGGGGTCGTTTCTTCTGATCCTGCCGCCTCTATTCAGGTGGACCGCACCGGGACTTGGTTGGTCGATGCGGTGCAGGGCACCACCGGCTTTCAATTGGACGCGACCCCCATCACCTCCTCAGGGACGTTCACCGGTGGCACTGTGGATACCGCGCAATATGCGTTGACCAATGCAAGCGTGCACCAAATTGCCATCTCCGGCGATAACCTGAACCTTTTTGTCGCAGCGGGCACCGGCGGCACGGTGTTAGTCTCTTTTGCTGCCGGCAATGCGAAGCCGCTTGCGACCGCCGGGACGGTGATCCCTCCCGTAACGACCGGTGGCGCTGCGCTCTCTGTGGCGGTCGACCCATCCACAACGCCACGGCTCTTTTACATTGGAGAAACGCTGGCATCCGCCGGGACTTCGGGCGGATTACGGGTCTTCAACTATAGTTCGATCGGCGGAACGCTGACGCAGGTCTCCGGCTCGCCGTTCGCCAGCGGTGGCCTTGCGCCGAATGCCGTTCTTCCCGCTGCGGACGGCGATT
>JASHVE010000148.1 GCA_030039675.1 Acidobacteriaceae bacterium
CTATGCGCACGGTCGGCTGCGCAGACGCCACCGCTACCGCGGTGCTCGCTGCCGTCAACAGAATCAGACACGATTTCAGCATGCTTATCTCTCCCACCGAATCTGATTCCCTAGAATCACACCGCTCGCGACGGTAATTGTCGCTCCGGGATGCGCAGGCATCTCTACCTGTGCGATACCGCGTTTCAGCGGAACGTCCACCGTGGACTGCACGCCGTTATAAGCCTCTGTGAAGGTCACGATGGTTCCATCCGGCACCGCATTTCCACTGCAGTCGCGCAGCGGGTCGGTCTCTAACCGGATGTCGTTGCCCGCGGGCGTCGCGCTCATCTTCAATCCGCAAGGATCGCCTGGAACCTGGCCGATGACACGCTCACTTGAAACTGCGCCGCTGCGCGCCACAAACTTGTCTTTACCTTGCTTCGGCGTCGAGTCCATCGCTGTCCACGCCGCGCCATACCGCGTGCTCACTATGCGCGACTGCGTTTCGCCGGACGGACCCGCCAACGCAAACTCCACGGGCATCGATGCCGGGATCAGATTCTTATAAGCGTCGAAGACATAGACCGCGCCCGTGATGCCATCGTGAAGTCCAACAGGAAGGCGAGACGGCCGTGCAAGAAAGCTGAGATCTGCGGGTTTATTCTCCGGCGCGACGTCGAGGGAGCCGCTTTCGTCTACGCCTTCTCCTGTAACAACCACCATGTAGTGGCCCGCGTTGTAGAGTGAGCCGGCCGCAAACCAAGTCGTCTCTCCGAGCTGTATATCGCGTTTGAGGACCTGCCCGAGCCCCACGATGTAAAGCGTCCCCTTGCCACTGCCCGCGCTCTGAATTGAAAATGCGCCACCTGCTTCGATTGTTTTGGGAGCGGTGAGTTCTCCGCTCTGCGCAAAAACCGGAAGCACAGTGAACGCGGCCGCGCTGATCAACAACCACACGCGTCCGGCTCTCACAGCGCACCTCCCGCAACATACGAAGCGACCACGGTGCGTTGGCTGCTCACCTTCCGAGCCAGATCTTCAGGAATATGAATGTCGAACGGCTCCGGCGTCTGCGGTAAGAGCGCATGGTCAACATACTGATCCGCTACCCACACCACATGGCCCGTACTGTCATAAAAGGTCCCTAACACATGAGCGACGTTCACCACCTGCCCGCTCTGATTGATCAACTGTCCGGTCAAAGACGCGTCCGGCGCCGGATTCAATTTCGCACTGTCGATCTCGATCACCGGATCTGCCGAAGCCGGGACGAGCGTCGAGAACGGCGTCATCCGGATACTCCGCACATCGGACAACGATGCGTCGGGAAAGCTGATCAGAAACGGTGTTACCTGCTTTGGCAGCAGCAGGTGACAGATCTTGTCGAAACTTCCTTCGGTCGCCAAGGGAGCCTGATCTTTGCCCAGCAAGGTCGCCGTCACTGACACATAGGCCGGCACGACATCCTCATTCAAGAGCTCGCCGAGAACAACTACGCCCTCCGCGCGCTGCACGGGATGCATGTCCACGATACGCACATGGGGCGCCTCCACATCCTGAGCGCCCCAGTCATCGCCGGCCCCACGATAGATTACGTCCCAGCGCAGGTAATTTACCGGAATCACCTGCGGCGGCACGATGGTCTTCTTGACAAGCGGCCACTCTACCTGCCAACGATCTCCATTTCTTACCACGTGTAAATTACGCGTGGTCACCGGTTCGCCCACCACGGTGGACCAGTAGAGCTTTAGCTGAACGTCCCCATCATTGGCTGACGCGTGCAGTGGAAACACCTCGATGTGATCCACGTCCGAATAGCTGCGAAGATTCGGATAATATCCTTTAATGTCGCCCACGAACTCCTGCTCAGTAAATTCTGCTTTGTTCGCCAGGCTGTCGTAGGCCTTGTCCCATGCCTGCAGGACGATTTCATCGCCCAGGTTCCGTACCGCTGCTTCAGGCGTAGAAGACTTCGGCATAAGGCTCTGGCCACCTGCGTAAGCCACGGCCTCTGGCACCGGCCATATGGTTCCGATCGCAACCAGCGCTACGGTCGCTGCTCCCAGCGCTCCGGCAAGTAACGCTCCTTTTCTCACGAAGCCATCCTCCCGGGAACAAGATCTTCTTCGCTCGCGAAGCGATACCTCGCCCGCGCTTTCTGCTGCCGCTCTTCCGGAATGAATAGAACCAGGATCGCCAGGATATTGCTTCCGAACGGCAGCGTGCCCCAGAGCACACCCTGCCAATGCGGCGGCATCTGTGGCGAATTCAGCGGAGTCGCCGGTGGCACACCATCCTTGCTCCATATCGTGATGGTCTCTTCATCCAGCTTGTCCACTGGACGCCAGCCCGCAAAGGAAAGCAGCGGATCGTAATAGTGGTCCCGCACCAGCACCCACTTCAATCCATAGTGATCGGCATGCGTGAGTATGGCGCGCAGAGAATCGAGGCCCGGCTTGCCATAGTATTTCGCGCTGGTGAGCTGGGCGCCACCGTAGCGAGTCAGCTCGGGTAGCATGCGGCCTGAATTCCACTCGCCGTCGACGCTGCCGGCATTGGTCAACTGCGCCAGCCGCGAAATTTCGTCTCCGAATCCCAGCGTCACGTACCGGTACTGGTCGTGCCCGTCGCGATTGAGCCATCCCGCCACGGAGGTTACATCGAAGGCTTCCGGATCCGCGGGATGATAGATCGTCCAACTGACAGCCAACGCGCAGGTCGAGATCGCGAGCACTCCCAAGCTCACAGCAGCCCGCGATCGATATCTGTCGATGAGCTCTGTGGCCAGCAGTCCGACGAACGGCAGCGCGAGCAGAGTGGCCCAGTAGCTGAAACGTTCCATCGTCAGAACATCAAAGGCGCGCCTCAACACAAGGTGGCCGACCGGGGTGGTTCCTCCGAGCCCCAGCAAAAACGCGACCCAGAAGCCGAGCAGCAACGGACGAAGCCGAGTGACCATCGAACCCCGTACAAAAATAAACGGCAACGCGAGAGCCAGGGCCCCAAACGGCACGACGAAGTAATTCATGCCCCACTCAGGACTGAGAATGTAATTCGCCCGGCTGGGGTGCGGGATGGGAGTCTGCGTAACGGGATAGTGAATAAGCGCAATCCAGAATGGAAGCAGCACGACCGCGATCGCTGCACCTACAACGATGACAATCGCGAGCGTGCGGGCGATAAAAGACGGCGTCGACACGCGCTCACCGTTCTCACGATCGAGAAGTGCAAGGGCAAGGACAGGCAAAGCAAAGAAAAACGATCCGAACAGTAGAGTAAAGTGGTGCGCAGCCGCCGCTGCCGTAAATAAAATCGTCGCCTTCACATAAGAGCGCCAGCCGCCGCGCCGGATCCACTCGAAGAGGAAAGGGAGCGCGTTCAAATAAATAGGCGCTGCGAACGTGGTGGGCAGCTGACCGGCGCAATAAACCAGAAAGCTCTCCGAACCGAGAAAAACACTCGCCAGGGCCGCATAGGATGCCGCGCGCGGACTCACCCAAAGCTTTGCGAACCTGTAGACACCTACCACGAACAGGAGGATTGCGGCCATCTGGACCAGCATGTAGGCCAGATCCAATCCAACAAGCCGGGATACTAGTGCCACCCATTGCTGCGGTACAGGCGGATACGTGACCTGCGAAAACCCCGCGTACCATTTCGTATTCCAGGGATTAAACCAGTGGTGAAGATAGTGCGAAGCAAAAAAGATATGGAAATAGGTGTCGTACGACTTCAGCGGCAGCTTCATCAGCAGAAGCGGAAGATGCACCGCAAGTGCTGCCATGAGAAGAAGGCTCATCGGTATTGGGCGTTGGTACGATTCAGGCAATTCCGTTTTTTGCACGCGAGCCTCTCACGAACTGCAACGTTCCAGCTTGGCCAAGGAAAAGAAAGTCGCCAACACCGCTCCAAACAGGAGGGCAAAGACAGGAGGGCGACTCGGCAATCACGCTACTCTATTCGATTAGTTAATGTGGCTCTGTGGTTGCTTTGCATCGCCTTTCGCCTCTTTCAGCTGCTCATAACAAATGCACGTTATGCCAAAAAGGTTTCATGTAGCCAACATTCGGCGCGTTTTGGGAATCAAAATCTCCATTGCCGAATTCCGGGCCCTGGTGACCTCACCTTGACTGCTAGATCTGCATTTCTCAAGGCTGCACTATTCATCGCACTGGCGTGCGACGCGAACGCGCAAATTTACCAAGTCGGAGGCGGAGCCTCTGACAATGCGAAGGCGCAATCGCGTCAAGCCTCGCCGGCCGCCCAGTCTCCCGACCAATCGCTTGGTTGGGGATCGAATATTCAAAATGCGCGTCTTGCAAGCGCGGCGGAGCAGGCGATCACGCGTGGCGATCACGCGCTCGCGTTTGAATACGCCCAACGCGCGGCGAACGCCGCACCGAACGACCCGCAGCTGTGGTTTCTCCTCGGCTATGCAGCGCGTATTGACGGACGCTATCAGGAATCTGTGGACGCGTATTCGCGAGGCCTTCGCTTAAATCCATCTTCTCTGGATGGGCTCTCCGGGCTTGCACAGGTTTATAGCGTGACGGGCCGAAACCAGGATGCTGAGCGTATTCTCAAGCAGGTTGTGGCGTCCGATCCGAGGCGTACGAATGATCTGCTCATGCTCGGCGAAATGAATCTGCACACAAAGGACTATACAGGCGCAGTGGAATTGCTCAACAGAGCGGAACAACTTCATCCCGATCCGCGCACCGAACTGCTATTGGCCCTTTCCTACCAACAGCTTAAACAAATGGATCTGGCGAGCCGTTATCTCAGCATGGCGGAGCAGCGCGCTCCCAACAACCCTGACATACAGCGCTCGCTGGCAGGCTATTATCGCGAGATCGGCAAATATCCCGAAGCAATCGCGGCGCTCCAGTCGATCCATAGTCCGAGGCCTGACGTTGTCGCCGAACTTGCTTACACCTACCAGCTTGAGGGCAAGCTGGATGACTCTGCGAACTTCTATGCAAAAGCCGCGAATAGCGCGCCTAAGGATCTCAACTTGCAGCTCTCTGCAGCACAGGCTGAAGTTGCCGCTGGTGCCATTAGCGATGCAGATTCATTTCTGAATCGCGCGGCAAGCCTGAACAGCGATAGCTACCGCCTGCATTCGATCCGTGCACAGATTGCGCAGCTGCAGGAGCGCGATCAGGACGCCGTTAACGAATACAAAGCTGCTTTGGCGGTTTTGCCCGCAACTCCTGCCGAGGGGCCTCTCTACGGCATCCAACTGCACATGGACCTGGTAGCGCTCTATCAAAACCTTCACGATGACAATGCGGCACACAGCCAGCTCCAGATAGCACAGGACGCCATCCGGTCCGTCGATGGTTCTGGGTCCGGCAGAGGTCAGTTTCTGCGCTTGCGCGCTCTCATCCGGATGAACGCCGGTGATCTTGATGGCGCACTGTCCGACATCCATGATGCGCTCGCGCTCAGCTCGCTGGATCGAACCGATCTGCAGCTGGATGGCGACATCCTCATGAAGATGGGACGAACCGATGATGCGATCGCGGCGTATAAGCAAATCCTCGCTAGAAATCCCGACGACCGTCTGGCGCTGACTTCCATCGGTTATGCCTCGCGCGCAGCCGGCCGCGATGACGACGCGGAGCATTATTTTCAACGCCTTGCACAAACTGATCCATCGCTCTACATTCCCTATCTGGCGCTGGGCGATCTTTACACGGCACGGCGGGAATTCACGAAGGCCCAGACGTCTTACAGTAAAGGCTATGCCCTCGCTTCCCGCAACGCGTTAATTGTGGCCGGCGGAATGAATGCCGGAATCGAGGCCCACAACCTCACCGTTGCCAAAACGTGGTTTAACCGCGTTACCCAAGAGATGCACGCTCAACCACAGGTGCTCCGCGAAGAAGAGAGATATCTCAGCTTCGAGGGCAAATACACCGAATCTGCGGCCATCGGCGAGCAGGCAATCAAGGTGCTGTCTACCGACCGTGATGTGGTCGTCTATCTCGGATACGATATGCTTCACCTGGGCGAGTACGATGAACTGCTGAAGCTGACTACGAGCTGTCTCACTGTTCTTCCGAAAGAGCCCGACATACCGCTGCTTGAAGGCTATGTGCATAAACACCAGGGGCTCGCTGAACAGGCGCGCGAGGACTTTACGGAGACGCTCAACCGTGATCCGGAGGTGGTTACTGCCTATATCAACCGCGGTTACATGCTGAATGACCTTCACCAGCCGCAAGCCGCTGCAGCTGATTTCGCGTCGGCGCTCAAGCGGGAGCCGAATAATGGTGAAGCGCATTTGGGGCTTGCGTACGCTGACCTCGATCTGCGCAAATTTAACGCAGCCGTTCGTGAGGCCAACCTTGCCGAACGCGCTGCGGGTGACTCCCTAGATGTTCACGTCATCCGCGCCAATGCTTATGGGAACGAGGGCGCGCCCACCAGAGCGGCCACCGAATACCGGGCGGCCCTGAAGTTCACACCCAACGATGGGGTGCTTCACGTCGGGCTCGCCAACGCGCTCTTCTCTGAATTCAGATATCGTGACGCAATTGATGAATTGCAGGTTGCAGAAAAATCCTCGCCCCAGAACCCTGAGATCCAGGCGCTGCTGGCGCGTTGTTATGCAGACCTCGATGATCGCGACCAGTCCATGCATGCCGCGAGCCTTGCGGAGCAGTACGCAACCTCCAGCACACCCGTCAAGCGAAGCCAGATCTTTGTTTCTACGGGAGAAGCTCTGGACACGTTGGGAGATCAGCAGGCCGCAATGCAGCGCTTTCAAACGGCGCTCGAGGTTCCGGGGAGCGATCGCATCGCAGTGCGCCTGGCCATCGCTCAGGTAATGGTCCAGCAGGAGCACAACGACGATGCCGAGCGGCAGATCGCGCTGGGGTGGATGGAAGCTGCGGCCGGAGAGACCACGGCGCCTACCGGAAGCCAGTTTGTTGCGGCCGCGGATGTTCTGCGCAGCGTACACGACTACGATTTGTCGCAAACCTATCTGCAGCGCGCCAAGCAGGCGGGCGCGCCGGACGATGACGTACGTCTTGGCTTGGCGAATAACTATCTGGCGGTGGGCGACACGGCCAGAGCACAGGCCGAGCTGAATGCAATCCGGGTGACCGGTGATGACCCACCGAGTTATCAGTACCTTCTTGCAGAAGCCAACGTCTTCAGCCAGGAGCACCAGGGTGCACAGGCGCTGACCGCGTTTGCCCAGGCTGCGAGCGCCGTCGGCAACGATGAAACAGCCGAGCAGAACATGCTCGCAACGAGCGGCGATGAAGGCCTGCGCGTAACTCCGAACGTGAGCGTGCTTTCTGATTTCTCAGTACAGCCGATCTACGAAGATACGACGGTCTACGTGCTGGATTCCAAGCTGGACGCGACCTTCCCGGTTCCGAGTACGGACACTTCGTTGCTTCCACCGCCGCGTTCATCGCTGCAGACCGAGTGGACAGATGGTTTCCATCTGCACCTCCCGCACCTGGTCCCTTCAGGCGGGTTCTTTCAACTCCGCAACGCGCGCGGACCGATCTCTGTGCCGGCGACGAACTCGATCGTGAATCGCGATACGACGGACAATACGTTCAGCTACGGGCTCAGTCCTACGATTCACATCGGCGATAACTCGTTGACCTTCGACGCCGGCGTGCAGGCCACTATTCGCCGCGACTCCGAGTCCCCGATCCAAATGAACCAAAACCTATTCCGCACCTTTGCGTATGTAACATCCAGTTCGTTCTTCAACGTGATTTCCTTCAGCGGGTACGTCATTCATGAAGCCGGCCCATTCACCGAGACCAATCTGCATTCCCGCGCGATCACGGGTGCGCTGGATTTTCGCGTTGGAGCACCGTGGGGCAAAACGGCCCTGGTGACGGGATGGGGCATGAACGACGAACTCTTTTCGCCTGTGCACTATGAGGATTACTACTCATCTGCGTATATAGGCCTTGAGCGCCGGTTTTCGCCGCGGTTGAACGTCAGAGCCATCCTGGAAGATCTGCGCGCGTGGCGGGTCGTGGGAACCAATTCCGGCATCGCGCAGGATCTTCGCCCTGCCGGCACCATCGACTTCAAGCCGAAGCGCAATTGGGATATGCAGTTCTCAACCGCATACTCCAACACCCGAGGATTTCATATCTACGATGCAATGCAAAACGGCTTTTCCATCTCCTATGCCAAGCCGTTCCATCGCCGATTCAACGACTCTTCCGGGCCGCTTAATCTCGAGTATCCCATCCGTTTTTCCGCTGGCATACAAGAAGAAACATTCTTCAATTTCTCGGGAGCTCAGAATCAGCAGTTCAGGCCGTACGTAGAAGTCAGCATATTTTGAAGGCGGATAACGATGAAGATCTGTTTGGTGGCAACCTTCCCCCCCAGCGGGCGCCAATTAAACGAGTATGCGTTTCATATCGCGCGTGAGTTACAGCGTCATCCGGAAATTGAATTAACGATTCTGGCCGATGAACTGGCTAACTACGAGTTTGCCACGGATCAAGACGGCCGTCCGCTTTCCGTTGACGGCCAGACAGAGCTGCCCGGATTCAACGTGATACGCTGCTGGAAATTCGGCAGCGCACTGAATCCCTTACGTCTACTGCAGACGATCCGCCAGCTGAAGCCGGATGTCGTCTGGTACAACCTTGTTTTCTCGAGCTTCGCAACGCCTGATAATCCATTCGCGGCCTTCGCCGGCCTGTCAACACCAGCGCTAACGCGAGCTGCCGGTTTCTTCACGCACATCACACTGCATCACATCATCGAACACGTGGATTTTGGTGCGGCCGGCGTAAAGCATGAAAAGCTCTTTCGTCTTGGCACGGACTTAGCCACCAAGGCGCTGCTTGCGGCAAACTCAGTGTCGGTGCTACTGCCCGGCTACCATCGCACGCTAACGACAAAATATTCTGCCCGCAACGTGCTCCTTGGAACGCACGGAACCTTCGCAAGTTTTCCCACTCCTCCCGATTTCACGAAGCGTGGCAATCCCGATAAGCGAATCTTAGCCATTGGGCACTGGGGTACGTACAAGCGGCTTGAAACCTTGATGGAGGCGTTTCCATCGGTCCTCGAGAAGGTTCCGAACGCCAGGCTCGTTGTCGCGGGAGCCAATCACCACACCAAGGCCGGCTACTGGGAATCCATCCGGGCAGCACAGCCTGCCCATCTGCCCATCGAATTCCGCGGGTATGTTCCCGAGGAAGACATTCCCGAACTCTACCAGACGACCTCGATTGTCGTGATGCCCTACGACTCCGCAACCGGATCGAGTGGCCCTGCACATCAGGCGTGCGAATATGGTGTTCCCATCGTGTGCGCCGACCTGGCCGACTTTCGCGGTATGGCGGCCGATGAAAACATGGCGATTCTCTTCCACGAGGTGGGCAATGCGGCCGAGTTGGCCGAGCAGCTTATTGCAATCCTGCGATCTTCCGAGCTGGAGCGCCAGATGGCGGAGCAAAACTTCGCTGCAGGAGTCGAAATGACCATGACCAACGTAGTCGCAAACTATCTTCGTTGGTTTGAACTCAAGAGAACCCAAGGCGCGGTTTCCAAGATAAGCAAGCTCTCGCGGCGCCGCCGAGCTTGGTTCGATATTTCCCGGCTCTCTACTCCCTCCTCGGGTCATGGCGCGTCAACGTCAGCGTTTCCACAAGAGCGGGAGGCAAGCAGTAACTTCCTCGATCTCGAGCCTGCCCGGCAATACGCCGGCATGAACGACTACGCCGCGCAGTGTGGCGAACGTGGCGCAGGCTCACGGGAAACTCGTTGATGCGTCCGGCGAACGCGCTTTAACGAACGGCTTTGATCCACGAGCCGACGCGGCTTCCTACCTATGGTCGCACCGCAAACGCCCGCTTATCGCGGCACGCGCGAGGCAGCCGTTCGGCAAGACATGAGTGAGTCTTCGGGAATTCGGTTGGGGCTCATTCCGGCGTGATCTGGCTAGCCATGTAATGCAGGCCATCATATTCCGCTTTGACGCTCACATGTTCTCCCAGATGCAGTTCCTGCCCCGCCGGAATATGCGCGGCGTCGAATGAGATTTGATAGCTGCTTTGGTCTCGTGGATCGGTAAGAACCATCAGACCGGAATGCAGGTCGAGCGAGGAAATATTCCCGTTGAAGGCGAACGCTGCACCGGGCACGGCCAACACCAAGATTTTGCTGGCGATGCCATGGCCTCTCTGACCCGATGTGAATTCAATTGAAACGATTGAACCCCTTTGAAGATCCTGCGGGCCTGAGCCAGCAGAGATAAAGCCGGGCTGCCCCTCGCGCTGGAAAGACGCATCCCTCGCGACCTGGACCGTAAACGTCTCGCGGGAGGCGGAGGAGGCAATCGTCAGATCCCCGGTTCCTGGATCGTAGTTGACGACTCGGCCCTGGTAATCACCCTCAGGCGATTGCGACAGCGCGTGAATGCTCACCGCGAAAACACGCGTACCGTCGAGCGTCGTCTCAACTGCCGCGTGTTGTTGCGGACCGAGTGTGCGCAGAGGCATGCGTTTGCCGTCAACGTAAACGAGAGTGCGCTCGTCGAAAAGAATCTTCATCGGCTTCTGGCCATACACCTTCAGTGTCAGCTCGTCGCGTACAGGATCGACATTTTGAATCTCCCCACCGAAGATCGTGCTCTTTCCTGATGGCGCGGGCGGCAGTGCGCGCGCATCGGAAGACGATTCCAAGATGGCCGCGGCAGACACCGGGCCCGTAGGCTTCGGTTGCGCACACCATGCAGACGGGATAAACGCCGCACTCAGAAGAATGGTTGCCAGAGTTCGTATCATGTCGGCTTTCCTTTACGTTCCCAATTCAAGTATTTGGATGGCATGAAACGTATCCCGGTGGCCTGAGATCGAGCCGGACAACACAGCATCGCAGATCGCATCTAAGTTACTGTGTTTCTGTCTCCGTCTGTGCATGGAGGGCACTTACATTCAATAAGATGAGCACACCAATCAAATTGATGGTGGTCCTCATGGTCGTCGCGGGTGCCGCATTGCCGCTGGCTTGGGCGCGGGATACGATCACCATCAACCTTCCCCGGCACAGCGAACTCAGCCCCGTGCAGCGCCTCAACCGCGAAGGCGTCGACGCCGTAAACAAGCATCAGTACGAAAAGGCGGAGGCTATCTTCCTGAAGGCGTATCTCTATGATCCGTCGGACCCGTTCACTCTCAACAATCTTGGCTACATCTCGGAGCTGGAAGGGCAGTTGGACCGGGCCAACCGGTTTTATCAACTCGCCGCGGAACAGGGTTGCACCGCGAATATCGACCTGAGCAGCGCAAAAAGCCTTGAGGGCAAACCGATGAAGGCAGCTCTCGAAAACATCCAGGATCTTCCCATGCGGGTGAATCGGATGAACGTCGATGCCATGCGGCTCCTGTCGGATAATCGCGGCTTCGAAGCCATTGCACTTCTCGATCGGGCGCTGGCGTTTGATCCGAACAGCCCCTTCACGCTCAACAATCTGGGCGTGGCCAATGAGACGATAGGCGACCAGGCAAATGCGCTGAAGTACTACCGGGCTGCTGCGGATACGCATTCCTCCGAGCCGATCGTTGTCACGGAAGACCGCAACTGGAGAGGGCGCTCTGTGAGTGCAATGGCCGCGGCCAGCGCCAAGCGGCTGGAACAACAGATGCAGCAGACCGACGCCAACTACTCGCGGGCGCTCATGCTCAATCTGCGCGGTGTCTATGCAGAAAATCAGAACGATTGGGCGGCGGCAAAGCAGGACTTTATGAATGCCTACTCTCTCGATCCAAACAATGCGTTCTCGATCAACAATCGCGGTTATGTGGCTGAGAGAGAAGGCGACCTTGAATCCGCGAAGTTTTTCTACGAGAAGGCCCGCCGGTCCGGCGATTCGAGCGACCGCGTCGGATTAGCGACTGAGGACTCGGCCGAGGGAAAGACTATCTTTGCGGTGGCGTCAGACAGCAACCATAAGGTAGATGGCGAGCTCGCCAAGTACAGCTTGCAGCGCCATCAGGAAAATAACCCGATAGAACTCACGCCTCGCGGCGCGTCAGGGCAGGAGTCTCCCGCGGCGCCTCCGTCACCTTCAACCCAAGATAAAACGGCGCCTGCAACCGCGGCGCCGCAACCCCCTCATTGAGTGAGTGCAAGGGCTCTCTACTATGAGCAAAACAGATACACAGGCCCCTTCACAACAATGGATGGTTCTTCTTTCACGCCTGCTGTTGCCTTGGTCGATCGATAGCGATTTCAATTCACCTGCAGGGGAAGAACTCCGCCGGGAACTTCTTGGCCTGAGCCGCGATGAATTCGGCGAGCTGGTGGCTCTGGCCGGGGCAAACCATGTGATTGTGCGTGCGCTGGAGATAGTTCTCCGGCACCTGCGCGGTGCGCAGAGCGCCGCTCTGCGCGAGTGGGCTGAAGCTGCTCTCGCTGCCGAGCGAGGGCGCATCGCCATGGCGGTTATGTTCCTCGCCGAAATCTGTGAGGCCTTCGAGGCTCACGGGCTGCGTGTTGCGGTCATCAAGTCGCTCGATCACTGGCCCGATCTGGGCAGCGATCTGGACCTGTACATAAACGCGAGCCCGCGCGAGGTATGCAAGTTCATGAAGTCGCGCTTCAACGCGCAGATTGCGCCACGCAGTTGGGGCGATCGGCTCGCCGCAAAATGGAATTTTCTCATCCCTGGACTACCCGAAGCTGTTGAAATCCACGTGGGCCGCCTTGGGCAGACAGGAGAGCAGGTCGCTATCGCGTCTTCTCTTCTCGAACGCACACGACAGGTCGCCGCATGCGGTCACGGTTTTCGTGTTCCTTCCGTCTCCGACCGGCTCATTCTATCGACGCTCCAGCGCATGTACCGTCACTTTTATTTCCGGCTGTGCGATATTGTTGACTCCACCACGCTTGCAGATCGGGGCGAGATCGACTATGCGGATCTGCGCATGGTTGCATCCATCGCAGGCATCTGGGAGGGCGTGGCGACATATCTTGTCATCGTTTCGGATTACCTGCAGACTTATCGCGGCCCGGGGCTCAACCTGCCAAGGTTTGTCATCGATGCATCCCGGTTCGGCGGCAATTACATCTACTACGAGAAAAGCTTCCTGCGCGTTCCGATCATGCCGCAGTCAGCGCGCCTCTACGGAACGCAACTTGCCGGCGTACTCGGGAAGGGCGAATGGCACAACGGCGCCCGGCTCAGTCTGCTGCCATGGCTGGCTACGGCGGCAGTGGTCGGACAAAAGCTTACTGGAAGCGACAAGGGAATCTGGTAGAAGCGCAAGATCCGTACATTGGAGAAAAAGGCAATTCGTTCTTCAACGATAGAAGAGAGGGGGATGCCGGACACTTTCTGTGTTCCAGCTACAGGCCATGGGGAATCGGATATCGGATACTTATACTACGGTCTCACGCGCACGGCGGCCGGACTCGAATGGGGGACCCTCGGATTTAGACGCTTACAACCGTTCCTCGCTCGCATTCGAGAGGTGGGACGCAGAGGCCTCCACCTGGCCGCATCCTATGCCCCGGCTGATTTCCGCGCGCTACGCCGGGGCAGGCGCCGCTCCGGACGCGGCTCTTTTCAGAAGCCTCGATGCGTCGGTATTGAAGCGAGACGGCAAATCCAAGGTTGTATCGTTCATCATTCACTCTCTGATCGTGGCCGCAGTGGTGTGGTGGGGAATGACCGTCCATCCTCGTGTGATCGAGACGGCCACCGTTGTCACGCCGTTGCACTTCACGTTGTATGCTCCACCTCCGCCACCTCCTGAAGTGATGCCGGTGGCCAAGGTGCAGGGCGGCGGCGGCGGTGGTGGAGCACATCACTTGATCGAGCCAACGCGCGGGCACGTGCCGAGGGTGGCGAAGATTCAGATGCTTCCACCGCAGATCGAGCGGATCAGCCGACCGAAGCTCGCTGTCGAGCCGACGATGCAGGTGAATATACCATCGAGCAGCTCTCTGCCAAATCTCGGCATGGCGCAGTCTCCGCAGATCGCGCTCGCTTCACAAGGCAATGGCGGCGGTTCTGGATTCGGTCACGGTTTGGGCGGCGGCATTGGCGCCAGCCGCGGCGCAGGCTTTGGCGCAGGAACGGGCGGCGGCTACGGCGGCGGCGTGATGAGCGTCGGCGGCGGGGTGAGCGCTCCGATACTCATCCACTCCGTCGAGCCGGAGTTCACGGCAGAAGCTCGGCAGGCAAATTATCAGGGCACGGTTTCCGTGCAACTCATCGTCGATGCGCAGGGCAATCCGCAGGATGTCCATGTAGCGCGTCCCCTCGGCATGGGACTCGACCAAAAGGCCATCGAGGCGGTACGACTGTACAGGTTCCGGCCATCGATGTATCAGGGCCACCCGGTTGCCGTGCAGATGATTGTAGAGGTCGACTTCCGCCTGCACTGAGCAGTACCGAAGGATCTGCCGCCGGGGCGCAGTTACACACAGCTGCCTCGGCGAGCAACTCGCGTCACGAGCTCGGAGATTAGACCTGTTCCACAGTTTATGCGCCCCCGCTGAAACTGAAGGAGGAGGAGGCTTCGAGATATAGCAACTGTGAAACCGCAATAGCCCTTCGACGGGGCGAAGTCTACGATCCAATCAATGATCCTGAACCAGAATCAGGTATACAAACTACCCTGTTATCGCGAGCTGCGTCTGGCCGCGCTTTTGGCAGCCAAATACTGCGGAAAGATCTGCGGTTCCGGCATTCTTCGCGAGGCTCGGACTACGGAATCCAGCCTAACTCGATAATTCACGCACCTCGCGCTCGCCAACTGGTGATCTATCCCACCGGAGCTTTGTGCTTTATCCATGCCGGTGTTATGGTTTTGTCGCTTCGGCTGTTTGCGTCGGCTGCCGCTGAGCATAGTATCCGTGGCGCGTGATCACATTCAGCTTACCCACTCCCGGGGCATCTGCTTCAACGTGCACAACCCGATAGCCACCCAGGCTGACCGACTTGGTCGACCGGTAGGCGATGGTGTATTGGTTGCGGATGTCGTGCGCAATCTCCGCCGCGATGCTATCCACTTCCTCTATGGACTGCGGAAAGTACGCCACGCCGCCCGTCTCTTCCGACAGCATTTCCAACGCACGCCGGGCCTGATCGGACTCGTCTTTGTCGGAATCGAAGAGCAGCCCGATGGTGTACACCACCGGCCCTCCCAGATCCTGGACCCGGCGAATGGCCTGCCGCAAATCGAGCTGTGACGCGTTGTCGGCTCCGTCAGTGATGATCAGCAGCACCTGCTTGCGATCCTTGGCATGCTTCGACAGCTCATCCGCCGAGGCCGCGACTGCGTCGTAGAGTGCCGTCGTTCCGTGAGAATCGAAACGTGACAATCCGCGATTCAGGGCCACCAAATCTGAAGTGAAGCCCTGGTCGAGATAGGCCCGGTCATTAAAGTTCACGACAAAGGACATATCGAGTGGATTCGATTGTCTAAGCAAATTCATGGCAGCCGCGTTGACCGCCGATCGCTTATCGCGCATCGATCCCGAGTTATCCACTAAGATGCCCATCGATACCGGCCGGTCCTGATGCTCAAACCCGTTGATCGCCTGCGGAACGCCATCTTCCCATACACGAAAATCGCCTTGGGTCAGATTCGTCACCGTGTGCCCCTTGCTGTCGATCACCGTGCAGTTCAGCAGCACTTCATCCACGTCTGCGTGCAGGACATACATTCCGTCCTGACGCTTCTGCGGCTCTCCGGTCGCAGCCGGACCCGAGGCGGCATTCGCCGCTGCGGGCGGTGCTATCACCTCAGGGTCAGGAGAAGCAATCGGATCGCGATCCACGTCAAGCCGCGGCTGGATCTCGGGATGCGTCGGGTCCTGCAGCACAGTGGAAGGCGCGGATTGCGGCGCAGCCGGCACCTGTCCACTCCAGCAGAGCAACCCTCCGGCCATCCACAATAGCAACCAGCGTGATTTCAATAAACTAGTCGAGAACATAAAGACGCAATGAGACGTCTTTGGGTTAGATGCGCATTCGGGCCGCGGCAGGTGTATCAGGCCTGGAAAATCGCCCCGAGATCACGACCCCTGTTTCCCATCCGAGGCATCGTGACTCTTAGAGCAGTTCCCGAATCAACGTCGACTTTTTGAGTGCCGTGCAAGGTGGCCCTTTCTTATGAAAGGGGCCACTCAAACATCTTCCGTCGGTATACACAAATTCGGGAACTGCTATAGCGCCTATCGCCACGAGATGCTGTTGGCGTAAATGGTACATACTGCAGCGTCCTACACGTATTGAGTCGGAGCGAATTCTTCTGTTTATGTCTTCTGTGGCTCGCGCAGTACAAATGTAATGATCCCTAGGTGTTATTGAAAAGAGTATTTGCACTAAAGTCCAATGCAATTGTGACAAGGGGCACATTAACAAAGTAACGATCGCAGGCTTCCACCCGCAGCCTTATCTTATGCATCCCCTCACACAATGAACCAGGAACATTCGAACGCCGAAATAACGACCTCCGCCATATCGGAAAGGCACAGTCGAAATGCAGTTGGGCCAAGATGAAAATGAATGTTGGCGAGTACGTAAGCACGGCGGCCGCTTTTGGGCAAGCGTTGCCATTGACCCAATCTACGACAAAGGAAAGCTCATTGGCTTCGCGAAAGTCACAAACAACCCTTCGCGTCAACCCGAACCTGACGAACAGCTGGCCAGAGCCAATCATCACCTGGAGATAGCCTTGGCCTATATATGCCAGGGGGTCATGCTGTACGACGCATCAGGCCGCCTGGTCTTCGCGAATCCGCCTCTCAACGAGATCTTTGCAGTTCCTGACGGCAAGCTGCGCTCCGGGCTGACCATCGCGAAAGCGATGGAGGCTCTCGGATTCTCGCGCGGCCAGGCAAGGCGCATGCATCGCTCGCTGAACTCGCAGCAGGCTGACGATCTGGTCTCGCGATCGTTTGAAACAACCAAAAACGGGCGCATCGTTTCGATGGCCATGCGGCGCCTTCCTGACGGCGGCTGGATTACGACCTTTGAAGATGTAACCGAGTTCCAGAAGGCCGAGCTGAAGGCGGAATACCTGGCGACCCATGATCCTCTTACCGGCCTCGCCAACCGCACTTTCTTTCGCAGGCGGCTTGAAGAGGCCGTGGCGCGCATGAAGCGCGGCATTCCCTTCGCGCTTCTCCTTTTAGATGTGAAGGACTTCTCTTCGATCAATGACGAGTTGGGAGAATCGGTAGGCGATGAGTTACTCAAATCCATCGCTCAGCGCGTCGAAGACTCCGTGCGCGAGATCGACACCGTCGCCCGTCTCGACGGTGACGCATTCGCGATCCTCCAGTGTAATCCGGAGTCACCCAAAGAGACTGAAGCGCTTGCTTCGCGCCTCATGGACCGCTTCAGCACTCCTCACAAGATCGCGGACTGCTCGGTTGCCGCTCCTGTGAGCCTTGGCATCGCGATGGGAACGAGCGACGGCTCCGACATGCACGAGCTTTTGAAGAATGCGGAGCTCGCGCTGCTCCAGGCGAGGAGATCGGTCCTTCCTACGTACAGCTTTTTCAACTCAGAGACCGATTCGCATCTCAAAGCACGGCGAGCCTTCGCCAACGACCTTTACGAAGCATCGGCCCGCGGCGAATTCGCTCTCCACTACCAGCCGGTTGCCAACGCCAAAACCGGGCAGGTGACGGGGTTCGAAGCGCTGCTTCGCTGGTGGCGCCCTTCGCGTGGGTGGGTTCCGCCCACGGAGTTTGTGCCGGTCGCCGAGGAATCGGGGCTGATTGTTTCTATCGGCGCGTGGGTGCTCGAAGCAGCCTGTGCGCAGGCAGCTCGCTGGCCAACGAGCCGGCATGTTGCCGTCAATTTGTCGGCGCTCCAGTTTCAGGAAGACATTCTGCCCGACACCGTTGCCTGTGCCCTCGCGACTTCAGGATTGGAGCCGCACCGGCTTGAGCTGGAGATCACCGAGTCTGTCTTGCTGAAAGATAACGACGCCAATCTGGCCATTCTCACTCGGCTGCGCGAAATGGGAGTCCAGATCTCGCTCGATGACTTTGGAACCGGCTATTCGTCGCTCAGCTACCTGCGGAGTTTTCACTTCGACAAGCTGAAAATCGATAAAAGCTTTGTCCAGGATCTTCCCCATAGCGAGCCGGCAAAAGCCATCGTGCGGGCGGTGACTGAACTCGGCAAAAGTTTTGGTGTCTCTATCGTGGCGGAGGGAGTGGAAACACAGGAGCAATTGGAATATCTGCAGCAGCTCGGCTGCGATGAGATTCAGGGCTATCTTCTCGGCCTTCCCCAGCCGCCGGAGAAGCTAGGGGATTCCGAGCTCTCGGTCGCGGAAGTGATGAACTCCGGCAGGTAAGCTTCCGGCAACCGGCAGCGGTCAGCAGCAGAAGGAGAAACGGTTTAGGATCCGCTGGGCGCGGCCGCAACCGGCTGTCGAGATTGGAGCGCAGGCGCGGATTCGAGGATTGGCGTTACCAGCCCAACGATGACAGGAACAATCTCCTCTGCCGGCGGCCTGCCTGGACTCCGGAACCACTCTTTCACCGCTCCATAGATGGCCCAGCTGGCTGCAGCCGCGACAATGCCTGCAGCAGGCTCAGGGACGCCATCGCCGTTCCTGGGCAGACCCACCAGAACGACCCTGCGGATGGACGTAACGATAGCGGCATCGATCAGCGGCTGAAACGCGCTTTGCTGGTCGCAGCCCGCTTTGCCCGAATGGCCCTGTGTGAGGTAGTCGCAGGTGGCTAGAACGATAGCTCTCGCCGCGGAGGGGCAAGCCGCGTCGTACTGGACCCGCCGTTCAGCAAGCAGCTTGTGGAATCCGCCGGCGATCATGGCTTCGAGCAGCGCGTATTTGTCCGTGTAGTGGTCGTAAAACGTGGCCCGGTTCACGGTTGCAGCCTCGGCGATGTCCTGCACCGCAATCTCCTCAAAACTGCGTGTTTCCATGAGGTTACGCAAAGCTGCCTGTAGTAGCTGCCGCGTGCGGCGGATTCGAGGGTCGCGGACTTCGCAATCAGAGATCGGCATAAGGCTCCCTCCTATTAGAACCGGTTTCGGGAAAAAAAGAATCGAAAAAACAACGAGCGCTGTCTAACACAACAGATGTTGCTTATCCATCTTGTGTTGGAGAGGAAGATTGAAATGGCTACTTTATTGCAGCTCGATTCGAGCCCGTTGGAGACGTCTGTGAGCCGGGAACTGACCCGCGAGTTTGCCGCAAGCTGGCGCAACACCCACCCCGGTGGCAGGGTGATCTACCGCAACTTGGCCGAGAATCCGCCAAAACCGCTGGACGCGGCGTGGATTTACGCATCCTTCACGCCTGAAGCGAAGCGTGCGGCGGAACAGAAGAGCGCCCTCGCTGTGTCGGACAAACTGATCGCCGAGCTTGAGGAAGCGGACGAATATGTGATCGGCGTCGCCATGCACAACTTCTCCATCCCTTCGGTGCTGAAGCTGTGGATCGACCAGGTCGTCCGCAACGGGCGCACGTTTGCGTATGGAGAATCGGGGCCACGGGGCCTGCTGCGCGGCAAGAAAGCAACGATCCTGGTTGCGAGTGGCGGCGTCTACGACCCGGAAACACCCGCGGCCGCTTTCAATTTCGTCGATCCATATCTCAAGACGGTTCTCGGATTCATCGGTGTGACGGATGTGAAGGTTGTGAGCGCCGCAGGGACGTCTCAACTCTTGTCTGGCGCCGTTGACAGGGCGTCCTTTCTGACGCCTACGCTCGAGGCTGTGCGCAACGCGGCAGCGTAAGCAACCGTCACAACGAACACAATGGAAAAACGCATGAAAATCGCCGTCATTATCTCACGGCTCCTTCTCGGGGTCCTGTTTCTGGTCTTCGGACTCAACGGGTTTCTCCACTTCATTCACATGGCGTCACCGACAGGGATAGCCGGACAGTATCTCGGCGTGCTGTTTGTGTCGCATTATCTGGTGGCCGTCTTTTCAGTTCAGCTCATAGCCGGGGTGCTGCTGCTGGCGAACCGTTTTGTGGCGCTGGCGCTCATCCTGCTTGGGCCGGTGATCGTGAACATTCTGCTGTTTCACTCGCTGATGGCGCCCGAGGGCCTGCCCCTGGCTTTGTTCGCTACGCTGCTGTGGGTCATCGTATTTTGCGGAGCGTACCGGGCCTTTGCGGGCATATTTGCCGCGCAGGTGTGAAGCAAATGTGCGGCCAGCTCCGTGCGGAAGAAAGGACATCCGTATGCAGATCGGCATCGACAGCTTTGTAGACAACACGCCTGATCCGCAAACCGGTGTAGTGCAGGATCCCGCCGATCGCATCGCGGATCTGCTCGAAGAGATCACGCTTGCCGATCAGGTGGGCCTCGACGTCTTCGGCTTGGGAGAGCATCACCGCCAGGAATATCTTTCCTCCGCGCCTGCGGTGTTGCTGGCCGCAGCGGCTGCGCGCACCGAGCGCATTCGCCTCACCAGCGCGGTTACGGTGCTCAGCTCCGATGATCCCGTGCGCGTGTTTCAGCAATTCGCTACGCTCGATCTGATCTCGCGAGGCCGCGCCGAAATCACGATCGGACGTGGCTCCTTCACCGAGTCGTACCCGCTCTTCGGCTTCGACCTCGAACACTACGACGAGCTATTCACCGAGAAACTCAATCTACTCCTCAATATTCGCGCGTCGACCTATGTACGCTGGTCTGGCAAGCACCGTGCGCCGCTCACCGGGCAGCCCGTGTATCCGCGGCCCGTGCAGAACCCTTTGCCTGTCTGGATTGGCGTTGGCGGAACACCCGAATCCTTTGCGCGTGCCGGCTCTCTTGGCCTTCCCCTCGCCGTCGCCATCATCGGCGGCGAGCCGCGCCGCTTTCGGCCGCTTATCGATCTCTATCGCGAGGCGGGACGGCGCGCGGGCCACTCATCCGAACAGCTAACAGTGGGCGTGCACATGCTGGGCTTCGTTGCCGATACCACTGAGGAAGCGGCCGAAGTGTTCTTCCCGCCGTACGCGCGACTCTTTAATCGCATCGGACGCGAACGCGGATGGTCGCCCATCACTCGCGCGCACTTTGACGCAATGCGTGGGCCCACGGGCGCAATGGTCATCGGCGACCCGGAGACCGTAGCGGAAAAGATGCGTTACGTCGACGAGATGCTCGGCGGCATTTCGCGCATCACGCTGCAGCTCACCGCCGGAACACTTCCGCACGCGCAGGCAATGCACGCTGTCGAGCTGTTGGGAACGCGCGTGGCAACTGCGGTGCACCTGCCGAGCGCCGACAATGTAGCCGCCGGCGCTGCTGTAGATTAAACTGCGCACTCGATTATTCGTTGCTCTCAAACAGGCGTTTCAACTGTTGCGGCTGCGAGCGGAGATACTGGTTGGGGGCGCGGACCTGCGCGCCAAGCGCGGCTGCGGCGTGCCACGGCCAACGCGGATTGTAGAGAACCGTACGCGCCAGCGCAATCAGATCGGCATCACCGGTTGCGACGATTGCCTCCGCCTGCTCGAATCCGGTGATCTGCCCAACGGCAACCACGGGGATCTTCACAGCGTTTTTGACAGCGCGGGCCAGCGGCACCTGGTAGCTCGGTCCGAGCGGTATCTTCTGTGCGGGATGCAGTCCGCCACTCGAAACATGGATCGCATCACAGCCGCGCCTTTCCAGCTCTTTCGCAAAAGCGATTGTCTGTTCGATATCCCAGCCGCCATCCACCCAGTCCGTTCCTGATACACGCACGGATACCGGCTTCTCCGCCGGGAACGCCGCACGGATCGCTTCGAAGACTTCGAGGGGAAAGCGCATCCTGTTTTCGAGAGAACCGCCGTATTCGTCGTCTCTCCGGTTGGACAGCGGCGACAGAAACTCGTGCATCAGGTAGCCATGCGCGGCGTGGAGCTGGATCAGATCGAGCCCGAGCTTCGCCGCGCGCCGAGCGGATGCAGCAAAGGCATCGCGCACACGGTGAAGCCCTTCGCGATCCAGCTCCACCGGAGAATTGTCGCCCTCGGCGAAGGCGATTGCGGAAGGCGCCACTGTTTGCCAGCCCAGCGGATTCTGCGGCGCAAACTGACGGCCGCCCTTCCAAGGCACCTCAGTCGAAGCCTTGCGGCCGGCATGAGCTAACTGCAGACCCACAGGAATTTCTGACCAGCGGCGCACACCCTCTAACACGCGGCCCATTGCCGCTTCGGTTTCGTCGTTCCATAGCCCAACATCGGCGTACGTGATGCGTCCCTCCGGTAAAACAGCGGTCGCTTCGATCGTCAACAGCGCAGCGCCTGAAAGCGCAAGCTGGCCGAGGTGAATCAAGTGCCAGTCAGTCATGCGCCCATCCTCTGCCGAGTACTGGCACATGGGTGCGATCACGATGCGGTTGTGCAAATCAAGGCTCCGAACGCGGAGCGGCTGAAAAAGAGCGGGTCCTGTCACGATACTTTCTCTCCTGGGCGGCATCTACTCGCCGTTATTCCATTCTGATGAGCGACCCAGGTATCGCGATGCAATCCTGCACTCTCGCGCGATCCTTCAGAGGCGCAGAACTTTTCATCTTTTTCCAAGTCTGATTACGCGCGCAATGGCTGCGGCGACACGCCATGCTCTTTCGGAGCGTTAACCGCTCGCATCACAAAGGCGAATCGACCAATTGGGACTCCGTGGGCGCTGCCGAGCAGTTTACGCCTCGGCCTGAACCGCTTTATTCCAGGCCTTCCACGCCGCCCAACCGAAGGCAACAGCGGTAGCCGCGATGCCGATTCCCACAAAAGCCGCCGCAAACACACACATCGGCCGCGATACAGCCTTCGCTTTCTCGCGCACGTGCTCGGGACGCGCACCAATGCCCACGGCGTATCCCAGCGCCGAGTGAATGCCGGGAACCCGCATCGCGACCTTCATCTGCCAGGGAGCCTGGATGGGCCCGGGGTTCTGAAACACGTGCGCGAAGCCTCGGTGAGCAACCAACTGAATCGCTTGCGTAACGCGGGTTGGAAACTCGCGGCGCCTCTGCACCGAGGCTAATTGCGTCTCCGAAACACGTCGATTCAGCAAGGGACGCGTCAACAGGTTTGCAGCCGCAATGGCATCCTGAATCGCCAGATTGATCCCCACACCTCCAGCAGGCGACATAGCGTGCGCGGCGTCTCCAATGCACAGCAGCCCTGGTCTGTGCCACTGTCGCAGGCGATTGATCTGCACCGTAAGGATCTTGATCTGTTCCCAATCGCGCAGTTCGTTGACCCTCTCGCCAAGATAGGGCGCAATCTGGCGAATGTCGGCGCGCAGAGCATCGAGACCGTGGGCTTTGATCTGTTCATACGAGTCCTTCGCGATGATCAATCCTGCCTGGAAATAATCCGAGCGGTTGATCAGGATCAGCGCCTTACCGTAATTCACGTTGCCGAGCACCTGCGCCGGGTCCTCCGGGTTGCGGCTGATCCTGAACCATAACACATCGATGGGCACGCCATGCTCGACGAGTTCGAGTCCCGCCGCACCGCGCGTCACGGAATGGCGTCCATCGCAACCGACGACAAGATCGGCACGCACCTGCACCTCCCGTTCTCCGTTTCGCGCCACAACTCCTGCGATGCGGCCGTCGTCTTTCACCAGAGCCGTCGCTTCGTGCCGCATGAGTAGCTGAAATGAAGAAAACTGCCGCGCACGGTTCGACAAAAAGTTCAGAAAATCCCATTGCGGCATGAGCGCCACGAATTTACAGCTTGCCGGAACGTAGCGGAAATCGGCCACCTTGAATGCGGAATCTCCAAGGATGACCCCGGCCGACTCCACCTTTTGGTGCGGCAGAGTTAGAAACTCTTTCAACAACCCGAGTTCTTTGAGCACCTCGAGCGTGGACGGATGCACCGTGTCACCACGGAAATCGCGAAAGAAATCCCCGTGCTTTTCGAGCACGGTTACGCGCACACCCTTCCGTGCCAGAAGGTATCCGAGCATGATGCCTGCGGGCCCGCCTCCTACTACACAGCAGGTCGTCTCCACACTCTCCGGCGCCATACCCACTACCTCCTGCGTCACACTCACAAGTTCTTCGATGATGCACCACCGTTACCTGGATGGCATCCGTTGATGGAGGAATTGTCTCACAGGAAATATATATTTTCCCTCAACCGCAGCGGCACGCGAATCTTCCGGCGGCCTGACGATCTCGATTTCCTCCCAACACGTTCACGTGCAACGGTCGCGACGATCCGCGCGCGACTGTTGCCAAGCCTGAAGTATGATTTCTAGTGCCAAGGCGCACAGCGCGGAAAGAACCATTGGAGTAAAAACATTGACGGTCAATCGCAGAAACTTTCTTCTTGGAACAGCGGCCGCCGCCGCACAGGCAGGCATTGCGTCTGCGCTCTCTAATCCAAAGCAGACACAAGGCAGTCCCGCCGGTGAGCAAAAGTCTAAACCCAATATCATCATTTATCACTCTGACCAGTTCCGCTGGGACTTCGTGGGCGCCAATGGGCTCAACAGCTCAACGCGCACACCCAACCTCGATGCACTGGCCGGCAGCGGCACCAACTTTACGCATGCCGTAACCAATCAGCCCGTCTGTGCGCCATCCCGCTCCACCCTGGTCACCGGCCGCTATGCCACCGAAACCGGCGTGTGGCGCAACGGTCTCGGACTACGTGAAGACCTGCCCACCATCGCTACGGAATTGCGCGAAGCCGGCTACACGGCGAACTACATCGGCAAATGGCACCTGGCTCCCGGCTCTGAGGCCGAAGGCGGCGGACGCGGTCCCGTAAAGGAGGAACATCGCGGCGGCTTCCTTGATCTGTGGGAAGCATCGAATGCGCTCGAGTTTTCGACGCACCCCTATGAGGGAACCATCTGGGATCGCGACAACAATCCCATCACATTCAAGGATCAATACCGCGTAGACTTCATCACCGATCGCGCAGAGAAATTTCTCCGCCAGAGGCAGGACAAACCATTTCTGCTGATGGTCTCGCAGCTCGAGCCGCACCAGCAAAACGATCTGGGCCGCATGGTAGGCCCCAAGGGCTCGGCCGAGCGCTTCATCGATGCGTACGTTCCCGTGGATCTGCGCGGCTTCCCCGGCGACTGGCACAAGCAGCTGCCGGACTATTACGGCGCCTGCGAAGCGATCGATGCATCGGTAGGACGCCTGCGCAAAATTCTCGACGAAGAGGGTCTCGCCGAGAACACCATCTTCCTTTTCATGAGCGATCACGGTTGCCACTTCATGACGCGCAATCAAGAGTACAAGCGCAGCACGCACAACAGCTCCCTGCGTATACCGCTGCTTGTCAGCGGTCCCGGCTTCGCGAATGCGCGACAGATTCAGGAACTCGTCGGCATCGTCCACATCGCGCCCACGCTGCTCGATGCCGTAGGTGTGACTGCGCCTGCATCGATGCAGGGACGGAGCTTTCTGCCGCTGCTGCGTGATGCCGACGCCCGCGCCGGGTGGTCCAACAAAGAACTGATCCAGATCAGCGAGTCCATGACCGGCAGGGCAATCAGGACTAAAGACTGGACCTACTGCGTGGCAGACCCGACCGGCATGACGGACCAGCCTGCCAGTGATAATTACCACGAGTATCAGCTATACGATGAGCGCAACGATCCACATGAACTCGTGAACCTGGCCGGCAGAAAGGAATACCGCGACCTCTCCAACGAACTGCACGAAGAATTGAGAAAGCTGATGGCCGCCGCCGGCGAACCCGATCCCCAGGTAACCCCGGCTAAGCTGTACCCATAACTCGCGAGACGGTCGTTGGTCCGATTGAAGCGATCCTCTGAACAGCCCCTTCTTGGACTTGAATTGCAGGAGTGCGTTTCATAAATAGCGAGTGAGTGACGGCACTTACGAGAATAGCTGCGGCCATGGTATCTGATGGCCGAGCGCTGGCGGAACCGCGGCGGTAAACTCGCCCGCCACTATAAAAGAGGAAGACGCCCCTGGGTACATACAAAACACTCAATAGACGCGGGGAATCAACCGCTTTGTGCTTCGGCAATAGTCTTCGTAATCAGCTCCAAAGGCCAGGCGCAGCGCAATCTCTTCAACATGAATGCGATACAGCACGGCCAACGTCGGCGGAATAAACGCAACGGCAAGACAAGCCCAAGTGCGTGAGTGAACGGCAAGAGCTAGGAGAATCAGTTCCAGACCGAGATACGTAGGATGGCGGATGAAGCCATAGAGTCCGCTGCGCTGCAATTTCTGCCCGGCGCGAAGCGCTACGTTAGCGCTGAAAGCTCTGCCCAGCATGACGATTGCTACTACACGAATTGACAAGCCGAGAATCAAGACGCCAAAGGCCGCCGGCCGGAGCCAACTATAGCTACCCGGCATGTCGACCGGAAACAATTTGTGCATCCACTCTTCGATCTTGAACGATCCAACAAGAACGACCCAGAGAATGATCTGCGTTCCGCGATCTTGGATCTTGCCCGCACCCTCACGCGTTGTTGTGAACAGAGCGAGGAGGAGTTCCCCCACAACCCACACATTTGTCAGCGCCCCGAAGAAGAATTCGAGATTCATGATCGTCCTGATTTACCCCCTCATTTCATCTGAAAAAGCTTTTGGATTTGCCCGCGCTTTCGCGTGACGGTAAGAGAAGAATGCGCTGGAACGCAAGGGAAAAACAGTAGCAGATGTCAACGAGGAGAGATGACAGCCGTCACCAAGACACCTGTCATGCATTGCCTATGACAGCTCTGGGTACCAGAACCGCTCATCTGGTGGGATGATGGAGATATGCACGAGGAGCCAGCACGGGCCCCAGAACGAAACGCGGCAGCGCCGGGGACGCACATCACCGACTCGGAGCGAAAGTTTCTCCGTGGCCGTTGGATCGTACGCTGGGTGGCGTTGCTTTATGCCGCATATTTCTTTGTCGTGCCGGCCTATCGGCACTCATTTGCGGTGTGGATGGAGTTCGCGGCTTTTTACGCGGCCTTCGTCATTCTTTATTTTCTCGTCGCTGAACTTACAGGGCGCCGGCAGACGGCGGCGTTTGTGTTGTTCTTTTTCCTCGTCTTTCTTTATTACCCATTCAACCAACAAGCTTATGTAATATTTGTCTACCCTTTCGCAGTGCTTTGCCTTTTCCTCAGCCGTTTGCGCACCCTGTTCCTGGTGCTGGCCGCGCTGATGGCCGGAGTCGTGGCGGAGACTCAATCTCTCGGTCGCCCTTTTGCCACAACCGAAAGCGTCCTGTTCTACTGCGTGATCTTCGGGCTCAGTAACTTTGCCTTCGCCCAGCAGGCACGAACCAATTCTCTCCTGGAGCGCGCAAATTTTGAGATCGAGCGCCTATCTCAGGAAGCGGAGCGCGAGCGCATCGCACGCGATCTGCACGATGTTCTTGGCCATACTCTGACCGTTATTACGGTGAAGCTCGATCTCGCCCGACGCCTCCTGTCCCGCGACTTGGACCGCGCACGGAATGAGATCGTGGAGGCGGAACAGACTGCCCGCAATGCTCTCGCCGAGGTGAGGGAAGCCGTGTCCGGCTATCGCGCCGAGGGACTCGACGCGGAAATCGGTCGCGCCCGGAGAAGCCTGCTTTCTGCCGATGTCAAACTGACCGCGGATCTCGCGCCGGTGAATCTTTCATCGAGCCAGGTCAACGCGCTTTGCATTGCCCTGCGCGAGGCCGTGACGAACATCGTCCGCCATGCTCACGCAACGGTCTGCCACGTGACGCTCCTCGAAAAAGACCGCACGATTCGTTTCACGATTGAGGACAACGGGCTGGGCGGACCGATTCGTGAGGGCAATGGCCTGCGTGGAATGCGAGAGCGGCTTCAATCCATAGCCGGGGTCATGAAGCTGGCCGCTGCCGCAAATGGAGGAACAAGTCTTGAGATAACCTTGCCGCTCGAGAGTGAGTCACCGGTACAACCGGCGCCACAGATTGCGGGAGAAGCGGAGACCCTTTGATGCAAAAGATACGCGTGGTGCTGGCGGAGGACCAAAGCATGCTGCGGGGAGCACTTGCAGCGTTGCTCTCGATCGAACCCGATATTGAGGTGCTTGGATCTTTTTCCGATGGGGAGCAGGCCCTTCAGGCCGTCGGAAAGCACGGACCGGAGGTTTTGGTCGCAGACATTGAGATGCCGAAGATGACCGGACTGGAACTCACCGCCCGTGTCAAAGAGCTTTATCCAGATACACGCATCCTTATACTAACGACCTTCGCTCGTCCGGGATATCTGCGGCGAGCATTAGATGCTGGAGCGTCCGGCTATCTGCTGAAGGACCGGCCCTCAGAAGAACTCGCCGACGCGGTCCGGAGGGTAAGTCGCGGGGAACGCACCATGGATCCCCAATTGGCCTCAGAGATATGGAGCGCGGAAAAAGATCCGCTCACGGACAGAGAACGTTTGATCCTACGCCGTGCGGGCGACGGCGAAACAACCGCTGAACTGGCGCGTTCGCTGCGACTGACTGAAGGGACTGTACGCAACTATCTCTCCGAGGCCATCTCCAAGTTGCATGCTTCCAACCGATTTGAAGCGGCCCGGATTGCTCGCGATAAAGGGTGGCTTTGAGATGCGGCGGCAGATGCGCTATCCGCTGTCGAGTGGACGCCCGGATGCTGGTTGCCCAATGGTGATTTCAAGGCGCAGCTCTCATTGACAGGTTTACGGTCTGATGGTCGGCGGCTCCAATCTTTGCTGAAATCTGCGCCGTTCCGGCAGCCAAGACACTAGAGCAGCTCCCGAATTAACGTCGACTTTTTGAGCGCGGTGCAAGGTGGTCTTTTCTTGAGGAAAAGGCCACTTAGACATCTTCCTTCGGTATACACAAATTCGGGAACTGCTATGGCCCAAGGAGGAAAAGCAAAATAAGCGGAACCAGTCCATAGACCCGTGGAGCCAGCCCAGCCCCGATGCAAACGTCACCGGCCTTCCAATGCTCCACGTTCGGTGAGAGCTTGCCGATTCATATTCTCTGCCCAGCATCCGTGACACCAGATGCAAAGAAGCCCAGAAGCGGAATGCTGAATCCTGACGCGAACTCCGTCTTACATTATTTATCGAACTGGACTGCCTCGACGAAATGCGGGTGAGAGTGAATCGTGACGTAGCGGTCAAAAAAGGTAGGGCACCAGGGCGGCGGTCTGATGGACATAGGTGGCATACGTGTCCCCAAATTGAGAACGCATCCACTCCTCCTCCATGCGGAACTTGGCCCAGAACACGAGGAGTACCAGGACGAAACCGATGATCCCGCGCACCTGGGAAAGCGCAATCGCAGTACCAAGAAACCCGGTCAGAATGCCGGTGTAGATGGGGTGACGGACCACGGCATAGGGGCCGGTCGTGATCAGCTCGTGACCCTGCTTGATGGTTACGGCGCGGCTCCAGTTGCTGCCGAGATGCTGGCGCGCCCAGACGGCGAAGAGAAGGCCGGCGACGGTAACAGCAGCTCCAACACAAAAGGACCAGAGGTTCGACGGCCAGAGCTGGCGGTAGAGCCAGGGCAGCGGGATGCGAGTTGTCGAGAGCAGGACGATCACGATGAGGAAGGTGAGGGCCCGCAGGATGCGCGAGGCGGCCGGTTCGAGGCGCTGGGTGGTTTTGGTTTTGGTACCGACGGCCTTGATGATCTGCCAATAGAGAAGAAAGGCGATCCAGACCACGGGAAAGAAAGATTCGAAGAACCAGAGCATTCAGGACCTCCGGCCGTTTTAGCTGTTTTCAAATTCTCCACAATGTCTACGTGGGAGAGCAAGGGGAAGTTCCATGGCGAGCGACGCTTCGCCACGCGCCGTGGGCTACCCCGGAGCGAGGTGTCGGATCGAGGAGGGCAGCATGCCGGCTCTGCCTGGTTGGTGGCCCAATTGGCGGCCATTGTTCAGTTACCGATGCGATACTGAATGCGATTTGAGGCCTGGAGTTCATTCTTCGCGCATCAGCTTCGATGGATCAATATTGAGAGCATGTCGCGCCGGCAGCCACGTAGCTGTAATTCCCAGCAGGAGCATGGCCAGGACCGCGCTCGCAAGTACGAACGGATCGCGGGGCGACGCTTCGTAGACGATATAGGCAAGCACGCGCGCGGCAGCCATGCCCAGCACCAGCCCGGCTGCCGACCCGATGATAAACAGCCGAAAAGCAGGACCCAGCGCGGCGCGCAGCAATTCCGTCCGGCCTGCGCCCAACGCCATGCGGATACCCATCTCCTTGAGCCGTTTGCCCACCGAATAGCTGGCCATGCCGAAGATGCCCGTCGCGGCCAGGAGCGCGCCAAGCAGACCCAATACTCCAAGTGCGATAGCCGCCATGCGCGCCGGAAACAGCGATGCATCCAGGTCCTTTTGCCACGCGAGAAGCGTGAACGGCAGCGCGCTATCCAGGCCGCGGAGGGTCCGGTATAGGTGCGGAGCGAGCTGGCCTAGATCGCGATCGGTGCGCACCACGTTCCAGGTGGAAATCGATGGAGCCTGTAACAGTGGCCGGAAGTAGACCGCCCATTGATCTTCGGTGAGGGAATTGTACTTGCCGTTCTCCACCACGCCTACGATCTCCAGGCGGGTTTTCGCGTCGAGCCGGAAGTGCCCGCCGATGGCATTCTCGACCGAACCGAAGACCTTGCGCGCAAATTCCTGGTTGACGACGGCAACAGGGATTGCACTTTTGTCGTCTGCCCAGGTAAAGGTTCGCCCGGCAAGCAGAACTGTTCCCGCCGCTTGGAAATATCCCGGAGACGCCGCGTAAGCGTAAGTATCCGCGAGCGCGTGCGACGGGCGGAAGTCGCTGACGTCGCTTCCGTACACGGAGACTTCGTCGGTTCCGAATGTGAGGGGCAGGTTATCAATCATCCCTGCGGCGGTGACGCCGGGCAGGGCTGCGAAAGCATCAAGCATCCGCCTTTGCATTGCCGGGGCGCGATTGGCGCTATATCCGGCCATGTTCAAATCAGTGCTTATCACGACGGTGCTCTCAGGCTGGAAACCAAGCTTGCTGTGAAGCGAGTGCATCAATCCGCGCACGGCGACGAGAGAACCGGTCAACAGGACGGCGCAAACGGCTATCTGGACCACGAGCAGCGCCTCGCGGATCGTGAACCAGCGTCGCGTCGGCGATGCGCTGGCGGCTGCCTTTACTACGTACCAGGGAGCAGTTGCGAGGACTTGCCGCAGCGGGGCCAATCCGAAAAGAAAGCCGCTCATCAGCGCAAGGGCAACGGCCACCGCATAGGTGCGCGCATCGGGATTGACCGGCACGCGGATGGGAAACGTGGAAATAGGCTGCCATTTGCTGAGCGCGCGCAGCACGGCAACGCTGCCGGCAATGCCCGCCATTCCGCCGGTCAAAGAAATCAGCACAGCCTCGGTCAAAAGCTGGCGCAGAATACGCCGGCGAGTGGATCCCAGCGCCACGCGCAGGGCAATCTCTCGCGCACGATCAGTGGCCCGGGCGGAAAAAAGCCCACCCAGGTTGGCACACGCCGCCAGCAGGATCAATCCGGCGAGTAGCATCAGGCCGGTCACGAAAGCGCGAATTGGCGGTCCCAGATAATTGCCGCCCAATCCGGGCTGCGTTAATTTGAAGAGCATCCCGTCGTCGTCCGTAGAGTAAGTCTTCTTCAGGTAATCAGCCACCGAGTACAGATCGGCTTGCGCCTGGGCCAGGGTCACGTCGGATCTGAGCCGGCCGATGAGGAACAGGTTGCGCATGTATCGTTCGTCCAGTGTGTTCGCTCCTTCAATCTCGGATTGCTCCACCAGAGGCGTCCACAAATCGGGCCAGAAGAACAGCTCGATGCCATGAAATTGCGGAGGGGCTACACCAATAATGGTGAAGGCGTGCCGATTGATCTGAACTGTCCGTCCCACAACGTCTCGGTCACCCTGGAACTGCGTCTTCCAGTACGGGTAGCTGAGGACGACGTAGGGGGCGCTGTCGGGCCCGTGCTCGTCAGAGCGTTGAAAGAACCGGCCCAGGTAAGGCTTGATGCCCATCACATTGAAGTAGTCCGCGGTGCATTCAATGTCCCAGACCTGAGATGGACTTCCGCCCAGGTTCAGGCCAGCCTCTGTGATGCCGTACGCTGCTATGCCATCGAAGCTGCGGTTACGGTCGCGGAGGTCGCGATAATCGGGATAGGAGTTGAGGAGTTCCTGCTGCTCGATGGTATAGAGCCGCTGTGGGTCGGGCAGGTTCAGCGGACGCAACACCAGGGCGTTAAGCACGCTGAAGACGACCGCGTTGGCGCAGATGGCCACCGCCAGCGTGAGTACCGCCGTCAGGGCAAAGCCAGGCGAGCGGCGTAACTGGCGCAAGGCATAACGCAGGTCAGCCCAGATGCTGGTCAGGCTCAGCGCAAGGTCGGCCGAGGCCACTTGCTCTTTGGCGGCCGTCGGATTACCGAAACGCACCAGCGCATCGCGCCTTGCCTCCGATGGCGGCATGCCGGCTGCTATGTTGTCTTCCACACGGAGGGCGATGTGCGCCTCAATCTCAGCAGCGATCTCGCGGTCCACGCGGGAGCGGAAGAATAGATTTGCAATACGGCGGGGAAGCACCATCGCATCACCTCATGCAAACTTGAGCATCGCCCTCACACCCTTTACCAGCTGCTCGAAGCTCTCTTCGGCTTCCTGCAATTGTTTCCGGCCCGTTGCCGTCAACCTGTAGTACTTCGCGTTCCGGTTGGTCTCAGTGAGCGCCCACTCTGAGCTGATCCAGCGGCTCTGCTCCATGCGGTGCAGAGCCGGATACAACGAGCCCTCTTCCACGCGCAGCAGATCGTCAGAAGCTTTCTGGATATGAAGCGCAATTCCATATCCGTGGAGCTTGCCCCTCTGTGCGAGCGTCTTAAGAACCAGCAGATCGAGACTTCCCTGAAAATCGTTCCGGGCCATTCATCTACCCATATACTTCTTGGTATCTGGGAATCTAGACCTAGAAGTAGAGGGGTGTCAAGAGGAAATTTTGCCATTCAATTTGATTGAACGTCTTGGTCCGGCCCCGGAACTTCTCCGCGGATCGGATCGATTCCGCGCCGGAAAGCACCGAGCGGCGCAGGTATCGACGCCAACCTATGAGAAAACCGCTTGTAACGGGCTTATCCGAGCGTAGGGCTTAACGCGTCTTCCGTCTGTCCGATCTGGCATTCAAAATCGGGGTCTGCGCATAGGTTGTATCGAGCACTTGCCGGGCCTGAAGCACGTCGAGCGTCGTTGCCACCCAGTGCTGGAGGCGCATCTGGGTTAGCTTGACCGAATCTTCCTGGGTGCGGACCGTTTCCTTTGTGATCTCGAGTTGCGGGTTAAGATCACGCGGCAGGAAATAATCGCTCGCGATATCGCTCACAAGCGTGAGGGTTACGATGTCCTGTGCGTCTTGCGTGCCCAGAAGGCGGGCGCGCGCTACTTCGGCTTCGCGCCGGGACACGCGGCCATCGTTCTCTTGCACGGCGTATTGCCACTCCCACAGCTGCGACAACCGCTTACCTGCCGAGTTCGCATATTCGGGAACACCTTCGACTGACATCCACGTCACTGGCTTCTTGACCCCACCCTCCGCGTAGGTCCCGATGTTGCGACGACTGGTCAGTACAGCGGAACACCGGAAGACATCGAGAAGTTTGGGATCCTCATGATTTTTCCAAACTGAGTTGCAGCATTCTCAGGAACGTACAGCACGTCTCCTGGTTGCAGGGCCATGTCGTGTTCCAGTTGAGCGGTCTTGTGGATCTTGTGCAGATTGAGAACATGCACTTCTGCCATATCCGATTTCGAGTTGAGGCGCCGGAAGAGCACAATTTTGGTTTCTTTCGCGCTGTCGCGAAAGCCGCCGGCCAGCATAATGGCTTGAATTGCCGTCATATCCTCGCGCATCTCGATCCGAGTTGGGTTCATGACTTGTCCGGCCACCACGACATAGGGCCTTTGGAAATCCTTGAGCTCAATATTCAGCTCAGGAGAATTCAAACGCGCCGAAGCAAGCTGCACAATCAGGTCGTGCGCTTCAGTAAGCGTGAGACCTTCCAGTTTTGCCGGTCCCGCGACGTTCAAATCGACGTATCCGTCGGGTCCGATGGTGACGGTTTGATTTAACTCAGGACTGAGCCTGTACTCGAGGAGCAGGGTATCTCCTGTGTGCAGATGATATCGATCACGCGGGTGCAGCCTGGGGTCCTGCACCTCACACATTGCACTTGCGCTCGCCACGATCAGCAGCACGCTCAATAGAAAGTATTTCAATTTCTCATCTCCTGCACAGGCTGCCTGCGCAATACTCACCGAGCTATGGCTACAGTTCGCTTCAAAGCGAGGCCGCCATTGTCCGGGCCAGCACCGTCTCTATTCCACGCGAGACTGGGAGGTGCTCATTCATCGAAAGTAGATCGCCGTCCCGCAAGGGAACACCAATGCGAGACAGGAACTGAAGCAAGCGCATACGAAAGATGGGCACACTGAAGCCTTCTGCGTGTCTGCGAATTTCAGTAGGTGACCAATCCAGGCGTTCAAAACGTTCGATTGCATCCATCAAGGATTCTGGCGTCCGCTCATCGAAGAACAAACCCGTCGCAGCGTCCACGATGGTTTCTGTGGCGCCACCCGCACGAAATGCAATGGTTGGCCTGCCTGCGGCAGCGACTTCTAGAGGGGCCATGCCGAAGTCTTCTTCTCCGGGGAATAAGAGCGCGCGGCAATGGGCCGCGAGATAAGTGACCTCCTCATCGCGCACCCGGCCCAGAAATTTTACGGTTGGGCCAGCTTTCGATTCCAAATGTCTGCGATAAGGACCGGTACCAACGACAATGAGTCTGCGGTTCAGCCGAGTGCAAGCTTCGACTGCGAGGTCGAGCCTCTTATAGGCGACCATGCGCGAAAGAACCATATAGTAGTCATCGATTCGATCCGCAGGATAAAACCGGTCGACATCGATCGGCGGATGAATGACCTCCGCTGTTCGTCCATAAACTCTCTGAATTCTTTCCGCGACGACTTTGGAATTTGCAATGAAGTGGTCAGGTTGACGAGAAGCAACCATGTCCCACTGGCGCAGCATCCAGGTCAGTCCCTGCAGTGTGCTCTTCACCACCGGACTCATTGCCTCGCGCTCTGAGTATCCATCGAAGTTCCATGCCCAGCGCATCGGCGTATGGCAGTAGCAGATATGCATCGCATCGCGGGAGGCCGAAACCCCTTTTACATATCCGGAAGAACTCGATATGACGAGATCGTAGTTAGAGGCTGTTTCATAAACACCGCCTGAGTGTAATCCAGAGGCAGGCGAGGTAGAAGAATGCGCGGTATGTGGCGAGCAGATGCTCATGTCTGACCAAGAGCCGTCGGAACTGGCCGAACCACGCGTTGGTTCGCTCGATGATCCAGCGGCGTTTGTAGCGGCGCAGTTTTCGTCCGTCCTCGTAGCGCCTCTGCTTGTTGTTCTTCCGATACGGGGCAATCAACTCGATGCCGCGCTTCTTCAGCCGCTCGCGCAACGGGTCCGAGTCGTAGGCGCGATCGGCGATCACGCGTTTCGGCTTTTGCCGCGGGCGCCCTTTGGCTCTGGGGACACGGACTTCGGCGAGCGCGGCTTCCGCAAGACGAGCTTCTCCGGGAGAGGCACTTTCAAGCCGAACTCCCAACGGAAGACCCTGACCGTCGACCAATACCATCCACTTCGTTCCCTTGCCCCGCTTGGTTTTACCGACGGCAGCGCCCCCTTTTTGGCGCAAAACTGCCGTCCAGAAAGGCTTCGTCCCACTTGAGCAGCCCCTCGCCGTCCAGTGCGCCGAGCAATGTGCGCCAAGCGTCAAGCCAAACATCTTGCTCTTCCCACTGCCTCAAGCGCCACCAGCAGGTCGCCGGAGACGGATACTTGTCGGGCAGAAACCGCCAAGCGGCGCCGGTCCACAATACCCGGAGAATGCCTTCCAGGCAGTCCCGGTTCGATGCCCACGGGCGACCGCGTTTATCCCGGCGGCGCTTGGGCTCAGGCAACAGTGGCTCAATCAGCGACCACTGCGAATCCGCCAACAGTTCGAATCGACGTTTGCTCACCCAACCAGTGAGCCAAAATCAACCCCGCCTCAAACACTACCTGCCTTAAGGCCGAACCTATTTATGAAACAGCCTCTAAGAACTTGTTGAAATAGGTACTATCTCTGCGAACCCTGTCTCGGCAACAATGTGCTCCACAGGAAGACGCGTCGTCTCCTGCAAAAACCAGCGCGCAGCGAACCCGTGGGCCGGAGCTCGCGGGACTGCGCACGCGTTAACGTCCCGCGTTGCTCAGAGATCCCTCCACATGCGCGAGCTGGGTGTCGCTCCGCATGTGACGAAGAACGACAAGGGCCGCAGCAGCAACCTGGATCGGAGAACGACACGCCAGCCCGGCTATGCTGTGAGTCTGAGCCGTCGCTGGCTACAGCGGTTTCACAGTTGCTACATCCCGAAGCCACTGCTGCAAAGTGGCATTTTCCTCAAGAAAATGCCACCTTCCGCGGCTTCGGCAAGGGCACATCAACTGTGGAACCGCTCTAATCGAAAAAAGCTTCGGCTGACTGAAGCAGGCCGGGCCGCTGCGTCAGGTGAAGCTGCGCGGGCTGGACAAGGTGGACTGGCTGTTCGTCTTCACCTGCACACAACCTGCTGTGACTGCCGCGACTGATGGCCCTGCCGCCGGGAGGGCTCGCCGGGCAGTGTGCCTGAACCGTAGCTGCGGCCATCGGAGCGCCCTCTCCGATGCCCGCAAACCCAGTGAATACTGATCAAGCCCGCCATTCAGACGGAATTTCAACCCGGCAGACTCGCAAATCCCCAGTAAATCCGCTGCACCGCAG
>JASHVE010000149.1 GCA_030039675.1 Acidobacteriaceae bacterium
GTGAGGTTGCGACGCGACTTGAGCTTGTTCAGCATCTCCCACACGGCGATGCGCGAGACGGGATCGAGGCCGGTGGTTGGCTCATCGAGAAAAAAGATGCGGGGATCGTGCACCAGACCGCGCGCAATTTCAAGCCGCCGGCGCATGCCGCCGGAAAGCGTCTTGGTTTGCGCCTTGCGCCATTTGGTCAGATCCACCGCTTCCAATACTTCCGCGATGTTTTTCTCGCGCTGCGCGCGCGGCACGCTATAGAGCTTGGCATAGATGAGCAGGTTCTCTTCGACTGTGAGATCGGGGTCACTGGTGAGCGCCTGCGGAATGACGCCGATGAGCCGCCGCACCGCATCAGGGTTTTTCGAGACATCGTAGCCGGCGACGAGAGCTCTGCCGCTGGTGACTGGAATCAGCGTGGTCATCATGCGGATAAGCGTGCTTTTTCCCGCGCCATTGGGGCCGAGCAGGCCGAAGATTTCGCCTTCAGATACGTTGAAGCTCACACCCTTGACGGCTTCAAAGTCGCCGTAGCGCTTAACGATCTTCTCGACCGCCATCGCATCGGGGCGCGTCGCCGCAACTGCATTGTCGGCGCTCATTGCTTCACCAGCCGGTCTTTCGGGATGTACACTTCGGCCGTCATTCCGGGGACAAACCGCTCGCCGGGATTGTTGATGAGCAGCTTGATCTGGACGGTTTTGATGTCGCGCTTCATGCGGTCCACGTCGCGCTGCGTGGCGAAGTCCCCTTCGGCGAGCTTGGCAATGACTTTGCCCGGCACGGTTTCGCCACTGGGCATCACGACGCGCAGCGTATCGCCGAGCTGCACGCTGTCAGCCTGCGTCTCCGGCAGTGGAGCATAGACCCAGGTTTGGGTCAGGTCCATGATGGTGACAATGGGCGTTCCGGCGGCGACCACTTCACCCTGCCGCGCAGCCCACACGTCGATTCTTCCGTCGATGGGCGCCACGACCTGCGCGTAGCTTTCTTCCACGCGCGCCTCGTCGGCCAGCGCGCTTGCATTGGCAGCTTCAGCACGTGTTTGATCCACGGTGCGGGCGGAAACTGCGGTGAGAAGCTCGTGCGCCTGCGCCTGTTTAAGCGTGGCTTGAGCGGCGGTCAGATTGTGCTGTGCGGCGTCAACCGCGGCCTTCGCTGCGTTCAGCGCGGTCACCTGCTCGTCGCGGGCCTGGGCGCTCATGATGCCTTGCTGCGCCAGCGCGACAGTGCGGCTCGTGTCGGCCTGCTGGTGTTCGTACTGTGCCTCGGCTTGCTCATATTGCGCCTGCGCGGCCCGCACCTGCGCCTGCGCGCTCAGCGTGGCGTTCCTGGTTTCGCCCGCATTCTCGCGCTCAGTTTCTTCGCTGCCGTTCAGCTTCCATCGTTCGCTTACGGCCGTAGCTTTGGCTGCCTCCAGTGCGGCCTGCAGATCTTCGCTCTCGATGGTGGCGATCAATTGACCGGCTTTCACCGGCTCGCCTTCCTGGACGGTGAGCGTCTGGATGCGGCCGGGAATCTTCGAGCTGACAACGACCTCGTTGGCGTCGACGGTGCCGATCAGTTGCAGGTCTCCCGATCGGTGCGTGCTGACCAGATACCAGATCAGTGAGCCCACCGTGAGCAGGCCAAGAATCAGAAACACTCGATTGCGCGCGTTCACTTGCCCTTCACCTCGAATTTCTTGAACTCACCGCTCTCCGGCATTGGCGTTTGTGCGAGCACACGCGCCGCCACGCGCGCTCCGTGTCTGCGATCGACAAAGACGGTCTGCCCAAGGTATAGGATGGCCGCTTTGCGGCGCGCCTTGAGCGCCTTTCGTTCAAAGGGGTTTTTCCCTCGCAGAATGCCCATGACGGGCCCGGAAAGAAAATAAAAAACATTTGCACCCAAAGCGGCGTACATCATCTGCCATGCATCGACGCGGATCAGTTCCCTGGTACGCATGCCTTCGGCGAGCAGTTCCTTCAACGGATCCATCATGGGACGAAAAACCTTGTCGACCAGCGGGCCCAGCGCGCTCTCCTCGCCCTGCCGCAGGCGCACCATTTCCTGCTGCATCAGGCTCTGGAAGGCGCGCTGCGAGTGGATGCGGTCAAAATGGTTGAGCGCAAAACGGACCAGCCGCTCTCCGGCGGAGAGATGCTTGCTCATCAGCGCGAGCGAAGCGGAGACGACGCGCTCAGCAACGGTCTCTAGCGCCGCCGCATACAGAGCGTCTTTGCCGCGGAAGTAGTAGTAAAGCAGGGCCTTGTTCACGCCCGCTGCTGCGGCGATCTCGTCGGTGCGCGCACCTGCCAGGCCGTTCTCGCTGAACTCGGTGATCGCTGCATCCAGAATCCGCGCACGGGTCTGGTCGGCACGGTCGGTCTGGGGTTGGTCGGCTATGGTGTGTTTCATCGGTTTTTAACTAACTGGTTAGTAAAGTAGCACAAAACTGAATTCCAGTAAATCGAAAACTCCGGAACTTTCGTGGAGGTCAGACGGGATTTTTCATCAGTTGCCGGATCGGCTCGTTATCAGCGTAGACACGCCATTCCGCGATGCGGCCGTCTTCAATAAATGCCCGGAAGGCCGCCGGCGTGGACCACCGGTTCTATGCCCGCAATTGTCCATCGGCTGCGTAAGTTCCCTGCGCGATGCCGAGCATCACGACCACGGGGGTGTTGCAGTAGGTTTCCTCGATCGCGATCTCGTAGTCCGGAACCATACGGAAATAGCCGGCCCATGCTGCGCGCACGGTTGCGCGACCGGTGACCGTAGCGCCGAGCGAATCGACGAAGCGATGCTCGTCTGTCATCAACTCCGCAATCCCGTCCACATCGTGCCGGTTGATGGCGCGCACAAATGCACGCGCGACCGTCTCTGCTGAATCCGTCATACCGGTTCGCCTTCCACGGCTTCAAGCAGCGCCGCGGCCATGCGGTTCAATGGCGTGTCGATGCCGTGCTTCTCGCCTTTGCGCACGATAGCGCCGTTCCTTGCGTCCCACTCCATCCTGCGTCCAGCGAGCCGGTCGGCGAGCAGCGAGTTCTTGGAGTCGGCGGGATGCCCGCGGTAGACGGTGAGCACCTCGTCGTCGATGGAGTCGCCGATGCACGCGCCCTCGGCGCGGGCCACAGCGGCGCACTCAGCCACCATGGCACGCGCGACACGCTCGATCGCCGGCTCGCGGAGGACCCCGCTTGGTTTAAGCGCCAAGGCGCTTAGCGCGCCCACGGAGTTCATACAGAGCTTCCACCACAAGGCAGTTGTGAAGTCGGCGGTGAGTTCCAGTTTGGCAGCGCAGCCGCGAAAGAGCTTAGCGAAGCTCCGGCCCAGCAGCGTGTCTTCGACGGTCATCCGCGCCGGCCCACGCACTCGAAACTGATCGTCGGATGTGCGCTCGGCGGGGCAATCGATGACGACAGGCAGCAGGCGGTCCGGAGACACATACTTGGCAAAGCGTTCGCGGTGCTCCACGCCATTTTGCAGCACGGCCACGGACGCGCCGTTCGCGCACAGCGCCGGGAACCATGCCGCCGCACCGTTCGCATCGTAGGCTTTGGTGGCCACGAGAACCCAGTCGACGGCGTCGGCCTGCGCCGGATCGGTCACGTTGCGCGCGACGATGTGCAGAACGCCTTGCGGGGTTTCGACCGTCAGGCGCTTGAGCGGGCGCCGGGTGCAGAGCGTGATTTCGTGTCCGCCTGCTGTCCAGAGGAAGCTGGCAAGAGCGCCTCCGATCGCACCCACGCCCACGATTGCCACCCGCGCCATGGAAAACCCTCCAGCATCAACTCGACTCAAGAGGATTGTACTTGGAGGCCGATTGTCCCGCTGGGTGCTTACCAGGGAAGAGGTTGGCCGAGGTGGAAGAAGCCTCCGGTCGGACCGTCGTCTGGCAGAGTGGCGAGCACCGCGCTGGTCTTTCCGCCCTCTTCGAGCGCCATCGGTGCTTCCGGTCCGCCCATGTCGGTCTTCACCCAGCCGGGGTGAGCCGAGTTGACCTTGATCCTGGTGCCGCGTAGCTCATAGGCAAGATGAATAGTGAAAGCATTGAGCGCCGATTTCGAGGCGTCGTAGGCGAAGGACTTGGCGTCGTAGATGGGTGAGCCGGGCGTGCCCTGCAGCGTGAGCGAGCCGAGAATACTGGAGAGGTTGACGATGCGGCCGGCCGGGCTCTTGCGGATGAGCGGCAAAAGCTTGTCGGTGAGCGCTACCTGCGCAAAAAAGTTGGTCTCGAAGACCTTGTGAAGCAGAGGTAGTGGCACTTCGGCGGCGGAGTGTTCGGGACCGGTGGCGGGGAAGGTTCCAGCGGCGATTCCGGCATTGTTGACGAGGATGTCGAGCCGTCCATAACGGGTGTTGAAGTAGTCGTGCGCCGCCTGATGGCTGGCGGGGTCAGTGACGTCGAAGGGCAGCACGTCAGCGTCGGCTCCGGCCGCGCGAAGTTTTCCGAGCGCCGCTTCCCCCTGCTTCGCGTCGCGGGAACCGATGACGACGGTGGCTACATCTTTGAGATCGAGAGCAGTCTGAAAGCCGAGGCCGCGATTGCCACCGGTGATGAACGCGATTTTCTTCGACATACCGAAAAGATCTCTCCTCTAGTTCATTGGATTCGTAAGACATAGCCGAGGGTTCAAAGGTTCGCGACGAACTCAAGCGCACGATCGTTCATGAAGAGCGCGAAGAACAATGCGTCAGAGTCGTTGCGGTCACATGGACACAGTGTACGTGGGAAGCACGCCGCATTGCGCGGCGATGCGGAAGAAGCCGCGCATGCCTTCCATGCACTCTTCATCGAGAACGTAGTGGATATTGCCGGTGAGATAGCTGCGGATGGTGTTCTCGGGGATCGGAAGGCGCTGCGACCACTCAGCAGTGAGAGCGTCAATGTTCTGCAGGCCGTGATCGCGGGAGAGGACTAAATCTCGGGCAACGCTCTCGTTCAGCGAGTCGCCGTGCGCAGCACCCCAGACGGCGGAGACGAAGGGAAGTCCGGTGAGCGCGCGCCACTCGTGCGCGAGATCGTGGTAGACGAGCTCTTCGCCGGTGCGCTCGAAGCGGTTGGAGCGCTCTTCGAGCGCAAACAGCGCGGGATCGCCGATGAGGATGGCGGCGTCGGCCTGGGAGAGCATACGATCGAGGTCGGCCGCGAGCGGAAGAAACGGGACGGCGGGATTGCCCCACTTGTGAAACAGAAGGCGAGCGTAGGCGATTGTGGTGCGGCTCGCCGTATCGGCAGCCACAGAGCGAAGCTTGGCAAGCGGCTGGCCGGCGCGGCGGACGAGCAGCAGCGAGCGCACGTGGTCCTTGGAGGCGATGGTGCATCCGGGCAGGATGCGCAGGCCGGGAGTGGTCGCGAGCGCGGCGATGGGCACGAGGCCGATGTCGGCCTCACCCGACGCCAGCCGCGCCGCGCATTCCGAGGGCAGCATGCGATCGATCGAATAACGTTGAGCGAGTACGGAATCGAGAGGTGGATGTTCGAAGTCCCACATCAAAGGCGCGGGATTCAAAAAATCAATGGCGGCCACGCGCAGGCGCGGCTCGTTCTGTGTCTTCACACTCTTTAGACTAACAAGCCGCGCCTGCGGGTGCGCCACCCGTAAGAACCGAGGGATGCTGGGCGACTTGGCTTGCCATTCGTCGAACACTCATGGAGGTTTCAGTGCCGCGCGGTGTTTGTCGCGAAGTGCCAATTACTGCACCTTGCACAAGAAGTCTGACTCAGAGCATCGAGGCGTGGGAGAAGATGCTTGAAGAAGAACTGCGCAAGCTGACCGGGCACAGGAACCCGATGGGCTTGAAGCATCGGACCCGGATTTTGATCTCGATTGGTTGCCGAAAATTCCTCAGGTCTTTTGGAATCAATGACGGGGATGACGGGGCTCGACCCCGCGACCTCTGCCGTGACAGTTTTGTATACCTAGGTTTTTCAACAACTTATCAGCCAGCGGGGAATGCCTGAGACCACCTTGGAAGGCCGTGCCTTATGTTCACCTTCAAATTCGGCCCAGCTCCTTTCCCTCTCTCGTCCCCACTTCAGGGGACAATCCCAGGAGCGGCGCCTAACCCGGGATCCATGGCCGGGTTGGTTCGATTGCAGAACGAACCTGAACCGAAATCTCCCCGGGGCGCATCCTAACTCAACGATGAGCGGGTTGCGGTTGCAACATACTGACTGAATTTCGAGCCTAACGGAACGGCAGAATTTGCATTGCAGGATCAATCCTGAGCTCTGCGTGCCATCAGCAGAGCTTCTCCATCTTCTCGAATCCCCATTAACCGAAGAGGCGTCCTTTACAACCTGCTGGTGTCTTGTGGCGGGCTCTTTGGCGGGGCAGCGTAGGTTTCCTGAATCCTCCATCTATGATGGTCACCATGCATTATGCATAACGAACGTCATGGTTGGTCGCGAGGTTCTGGCCATGAAGAAACTGATCATTCCGTTAACGGTGCTGGCTGTGGCGTTGGTGCTGCTTGTTGTCATTGGCGGTCACTGGGATTCCTGGAAGAGCCATTCGACCTTGCAGAAGACCAACGACGCCTATGTGACCGGCAACCAGATTCCGCTTAGCACCAGGATCACGGGCACGGTAAGCCGAGTCGATGTCGGCGACTATCAGTCCGTTCATGCCGGTCAGCTGATTCTCGAGTTGGACGACGCCGATTATCAGGCGGCCGTGGATGAAGCTCGAGCGGCAATCGACGCGGCGAGGGCTCAGCTGGCCGCGAACCAGGACGCGAAGAGTGCCGCCGATGCGAGCATCGAGAGCGCGAAGGAGGCCGTGGCGCAGGCTCAGGCCGCAGCCGAATCTTCGCAGGCGGCGATCCAGGCCGCGCAGGCTCAGGTAACCCAGGCCGAGGCCGAATATCACCGTCAGGACACTCTTCTTTCCGCCAGAGCCGCGACCCATCAGCAGTACGAGCAGGCTCTGGAGGGACGAGATGCTTCCCGGGCCGATCTTCAGGCGCGACAGGCGGACTTCGCTCGGGCCCAAGCGGCGATCGCCGGCAGCCGGGCTGCACTGGCTGCGGCGCTCCAGCAGAAGGCGGAACTTGAAGCAAATGACAGCGCACTGACAGCGCAGATCGCGGCCAAAACGGCCGCGCTTACCATAGCCAGGGTCAATCTGGGCTATACGAAAATCTTCGCGCCTGCCGATGGCCAGGTTGGCAAACTCCAGGTGCATCCCGGCCAGTTACTGGGAGCCGGTATTGAGATTGTCGACTTCATCCAATCGGGCGCATGGATCGAGGCGAATTATCTCGAAACGCAGATGGCGCGAGTTCGCCCAGGCGACGTTGCTGACATCGCCATCGACGCCTACCCATCGAAGCATTTCCGCGGCTACGTCTCTGAAATCGCTCCCGCCAGTGGCTCCGCAACCGCTCTGCTGCCTCCCGATAACGCCACCGGCAACTTCACGAAAGTTGTGCAGCGCGTTCCGGTGAAGATTCTGATCGACGACAACACAGAGCCGGGAATGCTGCGGCCAGGTCTTTCGGCACAGGTGACAATTCACACGGACAAGATGCGGGCGACAACTCAAGGTGCGGCCAGCGGCAACTGAGGAAATCGAAGTGGATGCACCCTCACAAACCGGCGAGAAGCGGCGGATATTTCCGATGCTTGGCATCTTTGCTGTGCTCGTGGGCGCGTCGCTGGCGACTTTCTTCGGCCGGCTCCTGAGTGTGGGCGCCCCCGATCTCCGCGGCGCGCTTTCGCTTGATGCGGACTCTGCTTCGTGGATTACCACCACCTACAACATGGGGCTGATGTTCATCGGTCCCTTCTCGGTCTATCTCGGTGGAATCCTCGGTCCACGGCGGGTTTTGCTGGGCTCGGCCTGCATCTTCGCCTCGACCTGCGTCTTCATGCCCTTCGCCGGTCAACATCTGGCGACGTTGTTCGTTCTGCTGGCGCTGGCGGGGCTGACGGGTGGAACCTTCTATCCGCTGTCCCTGTCCTTTATCCTGCGCAACCTGCCCCAGAGTTATCTGCATCTCGGCATCGTCGCGTACGCCGTCGACATCATCGTCACGACACACGTGGCGCATTCTTTCGAAGGCTGGCTGATCGGTGAGCTCTCCTGGCGGTGGCTCTTCTGGACCACGGCTATTCTCACGCCCGTCATGATCGTCCTGGTCATCTACGGTATTCCCCCGCAGCCGCTGCCCAAACCCAAACCGGGCCAGCCCTCTCTCAGCTGGCGAGGATTTCTCTACGCCAGTCTCGGCGCGGCTCTGCTGTATGGCGCGCTCGACCAAGGGCAGCGCCTGGACTGGTGGCGCTCCGGCATTTTTGTCTCGATGTTTGTGACCGGGATGTTCCTAATCGCTGCAGGGCTTGTCCGTCACTTCAGCAAACCCAATCCACTCGTAAATTATCCATTTATCCGCCGCTGGAACACCGTTCTGCTCGCGATGACTGTGATCTTCTTCCGGTTTGTCCTGCTGGCCGCAGTGGTTTTGATCCCCAGTTATCTCGGAGCCATTCAGGGCTATCGTCCGGAGGAGACGGGAAACGTTCTGCTTTGGCTGGCGGTTCCCGAATTTCTGGCGGGTGTGTTTGCGGTTTATCTCCTGGGGCGGATCGATGCGCGGCTCATTCTGGCTGCCGGTTTCGCGCTGGTTGCGGTTGGCTGCCTCATGGATTCGCAAATTACTACGTTGTGGTCCGGTAGCACCTTCGATGTGAGCCAGATTGTCCTTGCCGTGGGTGAAGGGCTTGCCTTCAACGGCATGGTCGGCACCATCGTTCTCGATCTGCTCAATTCGGGCGGCCTAGAGAATGCTGCCGATGTCCTCACCTTTGGAGGCTTCTTTCAGACCATCCGCCTCTTTGGGGGCGAAGTGGGCGCTTCCTTTATGCAGTTCTTTCTCCACAATCGGCAGGTCTTTCATTACGACTTGCTGGCGATGGGCATCCAGCGCGGATCAGAACCCGTGATTCAGCGATCCCAGTTTCTCTCCGCTCTACTGCGGCCGCATGCCACCAAAGATGTTGTCGCAGGCCAGTCAGCCGACCTGTTTTTGGCCAGCGTGCAGCGACAGGCCTTCACCTTGTCCGTCATGGACAGCTTTATGCTCCTCGCCTACGCTGCGACAGCCTGTCTGCTGGTCGTCATGTGTCTTCGCTCTCTGAAAGTCGGCTTTCCACAGATCATCGCGGCATCCACGGCCGCTCAATCCCGCTCGAAGAAAGGGCTAGTATGACAGGAAACCGCATTCCAGCTGGCGTTGCCTTTTCTGCGGCTTTGATGCTTCTGGCGCCAGCGTCTCTCGTCCGTGGGCAGCAGGAGTCGTCAGCAGCCGGCGCGCCGGTACACCTCACCCTGCCGGCTGCTGTCGAGATGGCTCTGGCACACAACCATAAACTGGAGCTGGCGCGCCTGTCCGTTCGCGACAGCGAAGAGCAAAAGCGTGTCGCCCAGTCGCATTTCTATCCCGTTCTGAAGAATGATTCGGCTGTTCATCACATTACTGAACTGGAGGGAATCGTGCTGCCCACCGGGGCACTTAGCCATGGCACTTCTGCCGGTCCCATCCCTGCCGCAACCCTGCGCATCGATCAGGGCGCGAGCACCAGCTACACGAGCGGCACGGAACTGGCCCAGCCCCTGACGCAGCTGTTCCGCATTGACGCCGGCGTGAAAGCGGCCGACGCCGAGCTGGCGATTTCCCGCATTCAGGCCGACGATGCCGGGAACGCGATCGCGCTTCAGGTGCACCAGCTCTACTACAACTACCTCATCGAACAGCTGCAGGCTGTTGCAGCCCAGGATGACGCCGACGCTGCGGCCACCGCCGAAACCGAGAACCAGCAGGCACTGCAGGAAGGCAAACTGCTGGCAGATGCGGAACTCACGAGCCGAGCCACCCTGCTTGATAAGCAGCGTTCGGTTCTGGTTTCGAAGCTCGATCTGGACGAGATGGCCCTGCAGCTGGACGACGTGCTTGGCCTTCCCATGGGCACGAAGCTCGTCCTTGATCCGGACTCTCTGGGAGATTCGCCCACCTTGCCAACGCGTGCTGAGGCGATCAAGGAAATGCTCGAAAAGAATCCTTCGGTTCTTGCCGCAAGACAGAGCGTCGATAAGGCCAGAGCGGGTCTGGCTGCAGCACACGACGCGTATATTCCCGACGTTAGCGGCTTCGCCCGCTACAGTTACCAGAGCGGCTTGCCCTTCTTCGAGCACAACTTCGGAATCTTCGGCGCCTCGTTCAGCTACGACCTGTTCGATGGAGGAGCTAGAGAAGCCAATGTGCGCGACGCGAAAGTAAAGCTGTCGATGGCAGAAACGCAGCTGGCGCAGGCGCAGGACGATGCCCGCATCCAGTTATCGGCAGCGTACGACAAAGTGGAGCTGCTTGAGGAACTGGTGAAGGTCGCCAGTCTCACGCTGGAAGCGCATCAAGAGAGCCTCAGAATCCAGTCGGAGCGTGCCGGCACAGAGGCCGAACTCCCTTCAGGTGTTGCCAACGCGCGTGCAGCAGTGACAACTGCAAAGGCCAGCGTTCTCGAAGCCAAACTCGATCTCTACCTGGCGCAGAACAACATTCTGACGCTCCTGGGAGAACGGCCGCAATAAGTCCATAGGGTAGGCAGCTTGCGTCCACGCGACGCTTGTCAACTAAGTTTCCAGCAAACCGTCTCAAGAATCTCCTTCGAGAGCTGTTGATCCTGACCGGCGCGAGCTAGCACGACAAGTGCTCGCTCGCCATCCCAATTGCGGACGTTATAGTGTTCTCAAGCAATGTCTTCTAATCTACAGCCACATTCAATAGGCCTGCCTGACATCCTTTCCACCTCGCTGAAGGTAGTCTTCTGCGGAATCAATCCGGGAATGCGGTCGGCTGCAGTCGGACTCCACTTCGCGAATCGAAGCAATCGCTTTTGGCGTGTGCTTCACCTGGCAGGCTTTACCTCCAGACAACTAGAGCCGGAGGAGGCCCGTTTGCTGCTCGATTGTGGGTGTGGAATCACCTCTGCAGTTGCTCGACCAACGGTGAGCGCGACAGACCTCAGTCGAGCCGACTACATCGCCGCCCGTCCCGCTTTCGAGCGCAAAATTGCAAAATACAGGCCTAGATATCTGGCTTTCCTGGGGAAACCAGCGCTTTCAGCATTTTTGAACCAGCGTGACCTTTCCTGGGGATTACAGCAAGCCACACTCGGCGGATCTATGGTCTGGGTATTACCCAATCCGAGCGGCTTGAACCGCGCATTCACCATCACCATGCTGGCAGACGCTTATAGAAAGCTATTCGAGGCCGTGGCGCTCCGCGCGCACCTGACGACAGAGAAGGAATAACAACACATTACGTCTTTCGTGGGGATGGCTTTGAAGACCGCGACCGGCTCGATACCTGGTTCCATCACATGAAGGTATCGATCGAGGCCTTCGTTCAATTGCTGCAATTCTGTTCCTCTGGCTTAATCACCACATCAGCTTCGCGACCAAGCGCGCGTGAGCCACCATGTCCTCTAATCGAGAGGTGTTCAAGAGCTCGGTGCGCATTCTCTCGCTCGGCGCGAGTGTCTGCCGTAACGTATGTATGCGCGAGCGGTCTCTGCGACCAAGCTCGAGGCCAATAATCGGGTCGTGACAATGGCCCTTCAGGCGGGAAAGAAGAAGCTTTCAGCACGCTCACAAGGAAGATCTCAATCTTTCTTGCCATAAGCTATTTATTTTCTTGAGGTTTATGGCGGGGACGACGGGGCTCGAACCCGCGACCTCTGCCGTGACAGGGCAGCGCTCTAACCAACTGAGCTACGTCCCCAACTTGTCTTCTGCGCCTTGCTGTAAACCTAACAATAATTGTTGCTCGAGCAGCGCGCAATTCAGAACATCTGTCCATGTCCTGACTAGGAAATTGTATCAAAGAAACTACTCCCAACGTGCGTGGCGGGCGTGGATTTCCTGGCCGTTTCTTGCCGCCGCGCTTGGGAAATAGAGCGATGCCGATGATTGAAATAGGTGATGCAGATGGTTGAAGACGGTCATCATCGTGAGCAGCTGTTAAGCAGCGGACAATAGCTTCAGTTCACCAGCATTATCGAAGAATGCGGCGACGGTCGTTGTGGCATCGCATAGTTTTATGCATACCACCACCTCGAACTGTACTTGTGCTGAGAGAAACTGTGCGGCACGACTGAAGCTGAGTCTCTCGTGCAAGGTAACACTGGCAGTCTTTGGCAATTTGGAATACAGATTCAAAGTGCAAAGTTTGCAGTCACTATTCATTGCCACTTGATGCCAGTCCGCAATCTTGTGTCCGCATAGTGACAATTGGGGCTGCGTATCCAATTCTTAAAGATTTGCAGCAGCCAGTTGAATAGGCCGTTTCCTTAAATTGTTCAATAAAGTTAGTCATTTATTTCCAACAACATAAAAGAAAAACGCCTCGAAATGGATGCACACCGTGTTTGACAGGTGCCGAACCAATTAGGCGAATATAAAGCGAAGATAATCTATGCCCGCTGCCGTCACAATCCGCCGGCAAATCGAAGCTGCTCTCGCCCACCGGATTCCCGCTGCTCTCACTCCGATGCCGTATGTGATGTGGCCTGTCGCTGCTACGGGTATTCAGAGTGCGGACGAGTTGTTGAAAGGCGGGCTGCCGGTTGGAGCCATTGCTGAGATCGTGGGCCCCGATTGCTCTGGCCGCACCTCCTTCGCGCTCAACTTTCTTGCCGGAGTTACGCAAGCCGAAAAAGTCTGCGCGTGGGTTGACGTTTCCGATGCACTCGATCCTGAATCGGCCGCAGCAGCGGGCGTGGATCTCACGCGGCTTCTCTGGGTGCGCTGTGGCACACAGCGTTCATCGCAGCCGCTTGCGATTCGCGAGAAGTATCACACATCTCCCATCAAAAAGGGTCTGCAGGAAAGCGGACTTTGTACGCATCCGCGCAGCGAAACGCGTGGGCTGCCCAGTGCGATCAACGATCTCTTTGCACCCCGGTGCGCTGAGCCGCAACGCCGTATCCGGCCAGCGAAGGAAACCGTGCAGCCGGTTGTGCCGCACCTTGCAGCGAATCGCCGCCGCAGGCCAGCTCCAGCCATAAAACCGTGGGCAAGAATCGAGCAGGCGATGCGCGCGACCGATTTGCTTTTGCAAGCCGGCGGCTTCAGCGCGGTGGTTGTCGATATGGGCAGTCTTGCGCCAGAGTTTGTCTCGCGCGTGCCTCCGGCTACCTGGTTCCGCTATCGCGCCGCGGCCGAGAGAACGCAGTCGAGCATTCTGCTGCTTACGCAATATTCCTGCGCAAAAAGCAGCGCGGAGTTAGTGCTTCGGCTCGCTCCGCCTAACCCGCTTGACGAGGAAGCGACCGTGTTCACGGGCATCGAGTGTTCGATCGAAGTGGCCCGGCGAAGATTCACGCACGCCGCGAACAACGTCGTTTCCATCCGCAAGCCGCCGCGGAGCACTCCGGTGGCTAGTTGGCAAAGCCGCGCGGCATGGGCAGGCATCCGATGAGTAAGCGAGCCGAGCTATATGCCTGTCTCTATGCCAGAGAGTTTCCTGCGCAGGCCCTTTTGCGTCTACGGCCGGAGCTACGCAGCAAACCATGCGTTGTGATGGACGGCATTCCACCGTTGCAGCAGGTCTGCTCTCTCAATACAAAGGCGCGGCTGCGGGGCATTATGCACGGCATGACGTGCGTGGAGGTCGATGCGGTTCCCGGATCGATAGTTCTTGAGCGCTCGCACAAAACAGAGATTGCCGTAAAGGCTATCTTGCTAGAATGTGCCGGTGCATTCTCCCCTCGGGTTGAGGAGCGAAGCGAAGGTACGGCTTTTCTCTGCGGGATCGACATTGCAGGCACACAGGCGTTGTTCGGGCCGCCCGAGATGCTGGTGCGCAGTCTGTTGCAGCGTTTGAGAGCTGTTGGGATTTCCGCATCGCTTGCTGTGAGCAGCAACTTTCATGCAGCCGTCTGTCTTGCCAAAGGGCTGTCACGGTGCGTTCCCATCAAAGTCATTGCACAGGGTGAAGAGGCCGCGGCTTTGGCTGACTTACCAATCACCACGCTCGATCTGACAGAGGAGCAGGAAGAAACCTTCGAGTTGTGGGGTATTCGCACGTTAGGAAGGCTCGCCGAGTTGCCGGAAAGGGAACTGATTGCCCGCATGGGGCAGGAAGGCAAACGTCTGCGCCAATTGGCGCGTGGAGAACTGCCGCATCTGTTCCGGCCCGTCGAGCCGGCTTTCACCCTGCGCGAGCAAATGGAATTGGACGCGCCGGTTGAGGTGCTCGATTCGCTGCTGTTCGTCATTGGCATCATGCTCGATCAACTGATTCTGCGCGCGAAGGCCCGCGTCGTCGCTTCGGCTTCGATGACCGTCCAGCTTACGCTCGACGGCGGAGGAGTGTATACAAGAACGGTCCGGCCCGCACTGCCATCGAATGACAAACAGCTTTGGATCAAGCTGCTGCATCTTGAACTGGAAGCGCACCCGCCGCAGGCTGCCATCCTGGCGATTGTCCTCGATGCGGAGTCCGGCATTACGGGCAAGGTGCAGCTCGGTCTCTTTTCGCCGCAGCTTCCTGAGCCGGCGCTGCTGGACGTAACGCTCGTCCGCCTGCGCGCCATCGTGGGCGAAGGCAATGTTGGCCGCGTTGTACTCGAGGACACGCATGCGCCGGAAGCCTTCCGCATGGAGCCGTTCACTGTGCCTTCCGGCAGTCCTGCGGTTGTTGCTTCTGTGCAGCAGCGGGCTGCAATGCGGCAGCTTCGTCCGCCGGAAACGGCCTCTGTCGCATTGCAAAATCATCGGCCGGCATTGTTCTTTTTCCGCGAGAGCAGTTACACGGTGGAACATGCCTATGGTCCATGGCGATCGAGCGGCAACTGGTGGAACCAGACGCTATGGGGATCGGAGCAATGGGATATTGTTGCGCGGGCGCAGGACGGTTCCATGCTCTGTTGCTGTCTGGTGCACGATCTGATGCACAACCTCTGGCAGATGGCGGCGTTCTATGACTGAGCGTTACGTTGAGCTGCACGCCGCCAGCGCCTTCAGTTTTCTTGAAGGCGCATCGCAGCCGGAAGCGCTGATCGAGCGGGCCGCTGAGCTTCAGATGCCGGCCATGGCGCTGCTAGACCGCAATGGCGTCTATGGCTCTGTGCGCTTCCATACAAGCGCGGTGCGCAACAAAATTCGCGCGCACATCGGCGCGGAGGTTGCCGTGTCAAGCCTGGGTGCACGTCTTACGCCGCCTGCCTGGCTCCCTCATCAGCACCAAAGTGAACCAGCACGCCTGCCGCTGCTTTGCGAATCGCGTCAGGGTTACCAGAATCTTTGCAGGCTCATCACGCAATTCAAGATGCGCGAGACCACGAAGCAGGAAGGTTCTGCAAAATTCGATGATCTCGAAGAGTATGCACAAGGATTGATCTGCCTCACCGGCGGCGATGAAGGCCCGCTGGCCGCAGCCCTGATGCGTGGCGGCGAAGAGGAAGGCTATCACGTCGTCGAACGCTTGATGCGCATCTTCGGTCCTCACAACATTTATGTCGAATTGCAGCGGCATGGCGAGCGCGAGCAGGAGTGGAGGAATCAGGCAGCCCTTCGTATCGCCCGTGCGTTGAAGCTGCCGGTACTCGCAACCAATGGTGTGCGCTATGCCCGCGCCTATGACCGGGAGATCCTCGATGTCTTTACGGCAATCCGCAATCACACCCAG
>JASHVE010000150.1 GCA_030039675.1 Acidobacteriaceae bacterium
TCTTCAATCGTTGTGAGGCCGCCGGCAATGTTGCCCTTGGTCGGCTGAGACTCGGAGAGATCGCTCGTCTTCTCGCTGAACACCAGCTTTGTGTAATCCTCGAAGGCGGCCATGAACTGCTGGCGCACCGTTTCATTCGCAGCTTTGGCAGCAACGATGTGCTCGGCGCCGGTGAGCTCAGAAGTCTCACCGAACGAAGCCGTACCGCCGACGGCGCAGTGCTTGTCAATCACATTGCCGACGGTTGGGCAGCTTGAAAGGCCAGTCGTGGTGTCGGACTCGCCGCACTTCACGCTGATATAGAGCTCGCTGAACTTGCACTCGGTCCGCTGCAGCTCCGAGGCCCACTGCACGTACTCCTTCGCCTTCACGCTGGCCTGCCCGACGGTGGCGATGTCACCCTGGCCTTCGATGGAAAATCCTGCCACGGGCTTGCCCGTTTTCGCGATGCCGTCGACGATGCGCTGCGTCCATCCCGGCTCAATGCCAATGACCACAACGGCGGCTACGTTGGGATTCGAGCCTGTGCCGATCATCGTGCGGAAGAACAGCTCCAGATCCTCGCCGAACTGCAGGCGCCCATAGGCGTGCGGCAGCGCGAGTGTACCCTTGATATTGTTCGCTACAGCCTCGCACGCAGCGTTCGAGATGTCGTCCACAGGCAGAATGATGACGTGATTGCGCACGCCCACGCGTCCGTTTTCGCGCCGGTATCCCAGAATCTTCAGGTCTTTCATTATGCCCACCTCTTCGTCTTCAGGTTATGCACGTGCACGTGCTGTCCGGCACTGATTGGTTGAACGGTCTTCCCGATCTCGCAGCCGTACTTGATGACCGTGTCGCCCACAGCGAAGTCCTTGAGCGCCAGCTTGTGGCCCAGTGGAATATTCTGCGTGGCCTTCGCTGCAAGCGGCTTGTTTGTGGAAAGATCCCGGCCGGCGCACTCTGTACCCGCGGCGATGTCGACCACCGCTACGCCCACCGTGTCTGCCGTATCATGCACAAGAAAATGAATCATCGCGTTCGCTCCCCTTTGTCTCTAAACTCCACCGATCGACACATGTTTTGTTTCGAGGAAGGCATCTAGTCCCTCGCTGCCCAGTTCGCGCCCCCACCCGCTCTGCTTCATGCCGCCGAAGGGGCTCTGGCTCGTTGTCGGTGCGCCGTCGTTGATGCCCAGTGTGCCGGCCTCGATCCGCTCCGCGAGCCGGAACATGCGCGCAACGTCGCGCGTCATCGCGTAGGCGCTCAGTCCGTACTCGCTGTTGTTGGCAAGCTGCACGGACTCGTCTTCTGTGGCGAAGGTCGCAATGGGCGCGACGGGTGCAAAGGTCTCTTCGTGCATGCAGAGCGCAACGTTCGCGGCGCCATCGATGACGGTGGGTTCGAGAAAATATCCGCCGGAGCCGGCCATCCGCTTCCCACCGCTGAGAACCTTCCCGCCATGCTGCACCGCATCCTCAATCTGCCGCAGCGCACCGTCGAGCGCGGCCTGATTGATCACAGGCCCCACGTCGACACCGGGCTCAAGACCGGAAGCGGTTTTGAGCTTCTGCACGCCGGCGATGAATTTGTCGAGGAATGCATCGTGGATCGAGCGCTGCACGTAGATACGGTTCGCGGCGATGCAGGATTGACCGGTATTGCGGAACTTCGCGATCAGGGTTTCGCGCACAGCCTGATCGAGGTCACAATCTTCGAAGACCAGTAACGGCGCGAGTCCGCCCAATTCCAGCGAGAGCGGCTTGATTGAGTCTGCTGCGCCGCGAATCAGCTCGCGGCCCACTTCTGTGGAACCGGTGAAGCTGATCTTGCGGCAGATTGGATTCGTCAGGAACTCCTCGGAGATCATCTGCGCTTTGCCGATGACGAGTTGAAACACGCCGCCGGGAAGGCCAGCCGTTTCGACGCACTCGGCAAATGCGATGGCGCAGAGCGGCGTTTGCGAGGAAGGCTTCAAAATGACGGGGCAGCCCGCGGCCAGCGCCGGCGCCGCTTTGCGCACAGCCAATACCAGCGGGAAGTTCCAGGGCGAGATGGCGCCGACGACGCCAATGGGCGTCTTTACGGTGAAGTTGCGCTTGCCCTGCACCTGATGCGGAATCATGCGTCCGTACGCACGCTTACCTTCTTCGGCGAACCAGCGCAGATGATCTTCGGTCATTGCCACTTCGCCGCGGCTCTGCGCCAGAGGCTTGCCGTTTTCGAGCGTGATGGTATGCGCAATTTCATCAGCGCGGCGATTCAATTCGTCCGCTATGCGGTGCAGCAGCGCGCCACGCTCTTTGGCCGTCGTGGCGCGCCATGCGGGGAGGGCCGCTTGTGCCGTTTCGAGAGCCGCCCGCACCTGCTCACGCGTCACCGTGGCGACGTGCGCGAAAACCTCACCCGTCGCCGGATTCGTTACATGAATCTCGCTGCCGGTCTCGACCCACTTGCCGCCGAGATATACCCTGTACGATTTTTCCTGTACCTGAGCCATAAGCTCACCTCATACCCACTGTAGATGAAGGGCGCGCGCCAGCCTGCGGAATGTCTCAGCCTCAGTACCGAACGAAAGCAGCACGTGGTGTGGCAGCCCCGCATGCACCAGCGCATCAAATCGCGACGGCACATCGCCCTCTGCAACCTCAACCAGCACGCTGTTTCCCGTAACCTTGCGCCGCGCAGGAACTGTGTGTCCTTCAAAAGCGGTCATGTGATATTGATCGTCGCAGCGCCACAGCCGCGTGATGGTCACCGGCTGATCGACAAGGATCTCGGCGTTGACCACCAGCGGCTTCACGATGTTGAAGTGCGCGGCCAGCGTTGGGCCGCCCGCACTGCCAATCGGATTGCACATGTTCACCGGCGCCATGCCCGGATGCCAGAAAAAGATCGTGTTCTGGTCATGCTCCAGCCAGTCGGTCAGAAAGCCCGGGCCGATGCCGAGCGATGCGCTCATCAGGCTGCCGATGCATCCATCCACATCGCCTTCGATTGAAACGGCGCGTCCTTCGGTTCCCAGCCGCGAGACCGCCAGATAGGGCCACTGGCCCAGCATGTTGGGCAGCTCAGGCCAGCACTGCAGCGCGAGGCCGTCGAGGCTTTCTTCTTTGATGAGTTCGAGCATTGCCAAATAGCAGCGCGAGTTCATCGCCAGCGCGTCCGCCGTTACGCCGTCCATTGGCATCTTCAAGTCGAGCACGCGTTGCACGTCTTTCTTCACAGCGTCTTCCTGGACCGCATGTACACGCTCGATAAACTGCGGCAGGCTGAGCGGGTGCAACTGCGTGCCCATGGTCCTGCGCAGAAGGAACGGCTCGGCCGCGAGGTCTATGAATCCCGGCGCGTGTGTGCCGACCATGCCCACCTTGGCGCGGCGCAGCAGGCCCACGGTGCGCGCAATCGCGATGGCGCGCTTAAGCTCTGCGCGCAGCGTGTCATCATCCGGATCGCCATACACTAGCTCAAACGCATGCCCCGCCTGGCGCAGCGACGAGCCCCACAGATGCTGCCCCACCAGCGAGCACGAACTCACCTTGCCGTCGCCGGGCCGCTCTGGAGTGGCCCACAGCACCACCGGATCCGGCCAGTGCTGAGCGAGCGTCAGCGCCAGTTGCCCGTGGCCCATGGAAGGCTGCAGCATGACGAGAGCTTCGCATCCGGCTTCCTGAATCTTCTTGAGCGCCGATTCAATCGTGGCGTCATCCACAACCGGGGTTTCTGCGCCGACGGTTTGATAACCGAGGCTCTTCAGCGCCTCAAGGCTGCGGTGGCAGATGATCTGGTTCCAATCCTGATCGAAGCCGGGACGCTTGCGCCCCAGAATCAGCACGCCGATTTTGCCAACGGATTCCTGCATCATCATCCCTTCCACATGGTTCCTTCAACTGAACAAAGGCGCACAATAGGGTACAAGTTCGCCTACCAGCGGCCCCACATACTCAAAAAAACCTTCCTTCACGGGAATCGCGCCATCGCCGATCCATTCAGCCGGAATCGGACGCTCCACTTCGGCGACTCGTTCCAGCGCGACAAGTTCATAGCCCGTCTCGCATTTTGCCGCCAGCGGCAGCAGCGCCACCATCTTTTCCGTTTCGCCGGCAAGCAGTCCACGCACGGCGGCGCGCCCCGCCAGATCCGCATCCTTCTGGTCCTGCATTGCTGCGTGCAGCATCGACGCGCGGCCGAGCAACCCTGGCTTCTCACTGCGGCAGCGCATCTTTAAATTCCGCGCCACGGCTTCAGCCAAAAACTGTGCCACGCCGCCTGTGATCGGTCGCTGCAGCGGATCGCTTTGCGTGGGATCGGCTACCTGATACACGTACTTGCCCTCCCGGTCGCGGATACCCTCGGCCACCACCACAATCGCCCATCCCTGTTGGGCGACAACGCGATCAAGCGAGGCGAGAAATTCATCCATATCGAAGGCGCGCTCGGGCAGATAAACAAGGTGCGGCGCATCCAGCTCATCGCATTTGCCCGCGGCCGCCGCTGCGGCAAGCCATCCCACGCTGCGGCCCATCGTCTCCAGAATCGAAACCGGCTGCGGCAGCGAGCGCACGTCCATCCCCAGGTCGCGCGTGGACTGCGCAATATACCGCGCGGCGCTGGCATATCCCGGGCAGCGGTCGGTCATGGCGATGTCGTTGTCCACGGTTTTGGGCACGCCCAACGCACGCACGTCATAACCTTGCTCATGGCAGAACCGGCTCACCGTCTGTGCTCCGCGCATGGTGCCGTTGCCGCCTAAAAACAGGAGATCGCGCACCTTGTTGCGCCGCAGGTAGTCGAGCAGCCTGGCGAGGTCGTCCGCGGAGGGCTTTGCGCGCGAGGAGCCGAGCGCGGCGCCAGGGCTCACACGCAGCAGACTGAGATCGGCGGCCGAGAGCTGGCTCAGGTCGACCTCGCCGCCTGCGACAAGGCCCTTAATTCCCGACCGGGCGCCGAGAATGCGCTGAAACTGGCCCTGTGCTTCTTCCACAATAGCGGCAAGGGTCGCGTTCAGGACCTGGGTCGGCCCGCCGCCCTGCACCACAAGCAGATTGCGCTCTGTCATCCGCGCCCCAATTCGGTCTGGCAAATCGCACAATTCCGTGTGCGCACGCGTACGCTCGCACTCCGTGCCCGCCAAAGCAATCACTTTAAAATCGATTAACATCGATTGTCAAGCCGACCCCCGCCCGGAGGTGGTAAAGTGAACGGGCTGAATCGAGGAGTGTTCATCATGCTCACAAGAAGAAGTTTTCTTGGTGGTGCAGCTGCAGGACTTGCTGCCGCTGCGCTTGAACCCACGGCCTTTGCCAAGGCGGTGACGCGCCCGCTCGGGGTTCAGCTTTACACGGTGCGCGCTATCATCCAGAACGACCTGTCTGGCACGCTCGCCGCCATCCGCAAGATCGGCTACCAGACCGTGGAAACCTACGTGGCCGAGTACAAGATGAGCGCCAGCGATCTGCGTCAGGCAATCCTCGATGCGGGTCTCACCGTGCCCAGCGCGCACTTCGGCTACGATGACTTCGAATCCAGGCTCGACTATGCGAAGGAACTCGGCGCTCAGTGTGTTGTCTGCTCGTCGATTCCCAAGACGATCGCTAACTCGGCCGATGGTTACAAGCGCGGCGCCGACCAATACAACATTTGGGCAGCCAAGGCGAAGTCCATGGGTCTCAAATTCGGCTTTCATAATCACAACGTCGAGTTTCAGGACTTCGGCGGCGTGACGGGCTTCGATGTGCTGATGAAGAACACCGATCCAGCGCTTGTCCAATGGCAGATGGACTGCTATTGGGTTGCCCAGGCCGGCCACGATCCGGTCGCGCTGTTCCGCCAGTACGGGAAGCGCATCCAGTCGCTGCATCTGAAAGATCGCAAGCCCAATGTGTCTACGTCAGTGGAAACCGGGCCAGCCTCTGCGCACTTCACCGAGGTGGGTAACGGTACGCTTGATTGGCCTGCGATCCTGCGCCTTGCGGACAAATTCCATGTTCCTTATATGTACGTCGAGCAGGACCAGACCGACCGGCCGCCGCTTGAGAGCTTGCAGATCAGCTACACCAATCTCGTGAAGTTTCTCAGCGCGTAAACGGCAGGTTTACTCTTCTGCCTCATTGCGCGCTGTTCGCACGAGCTTCAAAGCTGTCTGAAGCGGAACAGCCTCCAGCGCAATCGCGCGAACGTGGGGAAAGGCCGCTCCTGCGAGCCGCGTGAGCACTTGGCCGGGGTGCATCTCGATGAGCAGACGTGCGCCCATTTCGACGAGCACCTCGGTTGAGTCGTGCCAGCGTACCGGATGTGCAATGTTTGTGGCAATGTCTTCGCGGATGCGGTCGAAATCTTTCGTCGGCCTCGCCGTGCGGTTCGCGATGTACGTGGCCCGCGGCAGACGCGGCTGCAGGTCGTGCATTGCCGCCGTCATCTGCTGCGCGACATCGTCGCATAAGCGGCAATGGGACGGGATTCGCACGGCTAACCGCTCCGCTTTGGCGCAGCCCTCCTTGCGCGCCTGCTCGAGAACTTTGTCCAATGCCGCGATTGATCCAGCCACGACGATCTGCTGCGGCGCATTGAGAAGCGCAAGGTACGCAGGATTCTCCGGTGTGTTGCAGGATTCAACGAGCTTCTCTACCGCCTGCTCGTTGAGGCCTACAATCGCTGCGAGTCCATAACCACTCGGGAAACGGCCGGCTGTAAGCTCTGCCCGCAGGCGCACCAGACGCAGCCCCTCCGCGAATGCGAGCGCGCCGCCTGCGACCCCCGCGCTGTAAGCGCCGACCGAGAGACCCGCCACAAAATCCGGTTCCGCACCCTCGGCCGCAAGCACGCGTGCCGACGCAACGCCGGCAATGAAGATGGCGAGCTGCGTGGCAACGGTCGATTCCAGCGTCTTCTCTTCGTCCAGCTCACGGGGATCGCGGTGAAGAGTCGCGCTCGCTTCTTCGAATGTCGCACGCACCTGCGGATGATCGGGTAATGTGTGCAGCATACCGGCACGTTGCGAGCCTTGACCCGGAAAGAGGAATGCGATCGCCACGTTCCGGTTTTCCTCCTCAGGGCGCCACGGGCAGCGGAGTCAGCTCAGTCCATGGATCGGCGATAAGCATTGGACCTGTGCAGGTCCTCATCAGGATGCGCGCAGAAACCGGCGATGCGTACTCCTGTAACGCGACTGAGCCGAGTGGCGTCTCGATGCGAACGTCAGTTCGCACTTCTAGTCCGACAACGGATTGCAGCAAAATTTCCGCCTCTCTTCTCGAAATACGTTGCGGGGCATGGATCACCAGATCGAGATCGCTTTCGCATGTCGTCACAGGCGCTCCGGTTGCAAGCTCGAATCCCACACTGCCCGCCGGTCCCCATGCGAGCCCCCTCCACCGCACTGCGATCGATTGCAAAGCGTGACCGATCGCTGCGAATTCCGGCCGCGGAATTTCTCTCCAGCGCTTTCTCTCCGCCAGATCTTCCGGCGTGACGCGCCGGCGCACCGCGTGCAGTGCGACAGAAGCCGGCAATCGTTCAGATCGTGTTCGCCCGCGAACGCCGACTGGTATTTCATCGCCACTCGAAGCCTCGCGCCGCAGGACCACGACCGGGGTTGCTGCGATTGCTTTTTCAACCCACTCCGGAGGCGCGCAAGGCAAAGACAGGGCTTCGATACCCGAAATCCAAAGCAGATCGTGGGGCCGCGCTGCATCGGCGAAGTGGGTGCGATCTTCCAATGCTGATGCGCTCATAACGCGGCCCATTGCTCCGCCATCTTTGCGCGCACCGCAAGCGAGGCCTTGCGGTATTGCTGTGCTCCCTGCGATGCGAGGCGCGACGAGAGATCGTGTGGGCCGCGCCGCGCATCGGCAATTGCATCGATCAGAGCGGACTTAACCTGCTCCACGGCTTCGCTGTTCGGTGCGTCAGGTGCGGCGACGTGCAGCAGCCGATGCAACCCGCCGAGCTTGTTAAACGACTGAATATCGTACGCCATGGGCACGATGCTCTCGCCCAGCGCGTCGAGCTCCTCCACGGTGCGCCGCGTAATGCGCGCGGTAGCGTCCTTGTACATGGCATGCACGAGAACTTGCGGATCATCGAAGGCCAGCACACGATTGGCCTGCCCGCACAGCACGAGGAACGAGGCAGACACCGCGCGTCCCACGATCAGCGCAATCACAGGATGGCCTGCCATGCGCGCCTCCGCGTAGGCGGCGATGAGCGCCGCCGCAGCAAGATGAATGCCCACAAGCTCTTCGCGCAGCCCATAAGCTTGCGACGTTGCGTCGACAATCGTAAGGATGGGACGCTTAGCTCCATTCCGGCCGGCTTCGATGATCTGCTGAATAGCGCGCGCTCCGTACCAACTTTCTTCCACGCCAACTTCGCCGCCGCGCGCTCGCGGAAATCTTGCTTGCGGATCGGGAGCGAGGGCCAGGTAGCTCACTTTCTCGCCGCCGAGCGTTGCTTCGGCAAGCAGCAGCGAGGCCGGGCCGTTAGGCTGCGCGCTATTGCCTCCGGCTAAAGCCTCAAACCATGTGCGGCCGCGACTCATGGTGTTTGATCCTTCCACATTTCACGGATTTGTTCTGCGCTCCAGGGTTGCACGGGATCGAGTTGTGCGAGCCGTTCGATGTAAAGCTCATGCGCAGCGCTGCGCAGATGCGTGGGCTCGCCTCTTTTGAATAGAGCGCGCACGGCCTGCGCGATCTCTGCGGCATCATCTTCCACCAGGACGTCCGCAATGCCCGTGGCATGCCGCTGCGCGCCGCCGCAGATGCTCCAGATGAGCGGGCGGTCGCGCGCGTCGAGTTCTTCGATGCCCGCTTCCTGCTCGATGACCTCGGGTCCGTTCATGCTGAGACGCGCTTGGCGCGTCATGACGACGTAGCTGGCCAGACCCGCCGCCAGAGACATGCCGCCAAAGCAGCCGGTCATGCCGGCGACGACAACAACAACTGGCACGTGCTGCCGCAGTGCGATTAGCTCAGCGCAGATTTCGGCAATCACCAATTCGCCGATGTTCGCTTCCTGCAGGCGCACGCCGCCGCTTTCGAGCGAAAGCACTGCGCGCGTGGGGATGCCGCGCTCGCAGCCCTGCCGCGCGAGGGCCAGCGCCGTGGCCATCTTCATGCCGGAGACTTCGCCGATGCTGCCGCCCTGGAATTTGCCTTCGAGCGCGATAGCCACGGCGGGCTTGCCGTCGATCGTACCCTTGGCCACGATGCAGCCGTCGTCGGACTGCGGCACGATGTCCTGCATCGGCAGCCAGGGTGATTCGATGCGGTCGAACGGTCCGAGCAGTTCGCAGAAGGTCCCGGGATCGAGCAATTGGCCTGCGCGTGTGCGGGCATTCATCTCGATATAGCTGTAGCGCGCGCTCAGCGCCAGCACTTCTTCAGGGAGTTGCGCCGCAGTGGTCATGACCGGCTTACCTCTATGGCCTGTTGCAGGCGCATCATGACCGTTCCCGGTGTTGCGCCGCAGTCGCGAATGTCGAAGTTCGCAGCCTCTTCGTAGCCCTCGAAGAAGCGGTCCAGCACAGCCTTCCACGTATCGGCAAAGCCCGTTACGCTGGTCTGGATCGCGACATGCGTTCTTTCATCCGCGGAGGGTTCGAGGAGGATTTCCAAATCGCCGGAACCGACAACACCGACGTGTGCGCGTTTCGGCTTTTCGCCCGAGGCGGGATAGTCAAAGCTCAGTCTTTCCATAGCTCCAGATCTCCATGGAAGTCTCTTGCGATCATTGCGCCTTCCGAGGCGCGAGTTAGCGAATCGAGAAACAACGTTGCCGCCAGCAGATCTGCGCTCCCACCCGGTGACGCGTTCATTGCGACCAGCTCCGCGTCGAGAGCGAGCAGCATCGCCATGCCGCGTGCCGTCGATATTCCCCCCTCGCTCAAAACGCGCCGCGCGCCGCACTGCGCCGCATGCAGTGCCCGCAAACCGCCGCGATGCAGCAGACACGTGTCGCCTAGATCCGCCATAATCGTCAGCAGCGCGTCAAGCCTTGCGCAGGTCTCCGGCATTCCGCGGGCGCGTGCGCTCCGCAAGGCAGGGAGGCCCAATTGCAGCACATGTGGAAACCCCTGCCGCGCTTCGCCCTGCGCGCCGGCTACACCATACATCTGTCGCGCGCGTGCACCATGTGTAATGGTTTTCTCGGCATTGGAATCGGGATAACACGCAAGCGCGCAAGCCGTCGACGCAATCGTCTGAGGATCGTCCCCATCTTTACAGAGAGCAGTGCCGGCCACGAGCAGGCCGAGGGACCAGATTGCGCCTTTGTGTGTGTTTGCTCCGTCTGTGACCGCGAACATCTGCCGCTCACCTCTTCGTCCGATTACGCCTAACTGCTCCCGCAGCAGCTGACTCGGTACCGCGCCGCCGCAGGCGGTGGCAATCGCTGCGAAGCATGGAAACAAGGCGCGCGCGGAGCTACGCATCAAGGCGAGCGTGAGATCGGCATGTGCACCGTTGCCGCGCTGGTCTACTAATGAGGGCTTCGGCGTCAGGCCGGCTTCGTCGAGCAGAGCCTGCACTGCGCGTGCAGCGAGCTGGCTGGCCAACGTGCACGGGACCGCAGAAATCTGCGGGACGGCTTCGCGTGCGTTGGCACTGCTCAACAAAGCACTCGCCATTACCAGCTCCGGAAGCGCGCCGGCGGCCGATAGAGCCCACCGGACCAGGTGACGAGATCTCTCATGCTGCGCGCGGAGAGCAGGGAACGCTCCGCATCAGATCGCCGCACGCCCAGGTCTTCGGGATACGCGACCAGCCCTTTGCGGCGCAGCTCCGTAGTTCGCGTGGCATCGGCTTTGCGGCCTACGGATGTGACGCCGGCGATGGCGGCAATGGCGTCACGGCGCTCATCGAGACTGCTTGCTTTGTAAAGATACGCGATACCTTCTTCTGTGACGATATGCGTGACATCATCGCCATAGATCATGATGGGCGCCACGGGCATCTTTGCGTCTTTGCCCAGTTGAATGGCGTCGAGCGATTCAACAAACGTGGGCACGCCGCCGGCCTTGAATGTCTCGACGACTTGCACCACGAGCTTGCGGCCGCGCACAGTCGGGCTATCGCCGGTGATGGTCGAAAGCCATGCGGGTGAGCTGTGGCGGCGCCCGTGCGCATCGCTGCCCAGGTTCGGTGCGCCGCCAAAGCCGGCGATGCGGCCGCGCGTGACGGTGGAGGAGTTGCCTTCAGGGTCGATCTGCAGTGTTGAGCCGATGAAGAGATCGATCGCATAGTGGCCGGCAAGTTGGCAGAATACGCGATTCGAGCGCAGGCTGCCATCGCGGCCGGTGAAAAAGATGTCGGGCCGCGCGGCGATGTACTGCTCCATGCCGTCTTCATTGCCGAAGCTGTGCACGCTTTCAACCCATCCGCTCTCGATTGCAGGAATCAGCGTAGGCTGCGGATTGAGCGTCCAGTGGCGGCAGATCTTGCCTTTGAGGCCGAGCTTTTCTCCATAGGTGGGCAGCAGCAGCTCCACGGCCGCCGTGTCGAAACCCACGCCATGATTGAGCGAAAGAACCTGGTGGCGCTCGTAGATGCCGCGGATCACCATCATGGCGGTGAGAATCTGCAGCTCTTTGATCTGTGCCGGGTCGCGCGTCTGGATGGGCTCACGCGCGAAGGGACGGTCGGCCTCGACGATGATGTCGACCCATCCGGCGGGAATGTCGACGCGCGGCAGCTTCTCGACGAGCTGGTTTACCTGCACGATGACAATGCCGTCGCGAAAGGCGGCTGCTTCGATTACAGCCGGTGTGTCCTCTGTGTTCGCGCCGGTGTAGAGATTGCCTTCCGGATCCGCGGCTTCGGCGCAGACCAGCACCGCGTTCGGAATGAGATCGACGAACATGCGCGCCGAGAGCTCCACATAGGTGTGGATCGCGCCCACTTCCATCTGACCATCTTCGACCATCTGTGCGACGCGCAGGCTCTGCGGACCGGCGAAGCTGAAGTCCACTTTTTTCGCGATGCCTTGTTCGAAGAGAGCGAGATGATCGGGTCGCGCGATGGCCGCGATGATGATATGCAGATCGTGCAGCTTCTCGGGGTTCACCTGCGCGAGTGAGCGCGAAAGAAAATCGGCCTGCTTCTGGATGCTTTCAACGACGACTTTATCGCCGGACACGAGCAGGGCTTCCAGTGCCTCGACAATTCGACCGGCAGGCAGAACCTTACCTTTGAGCCACGGCTCGACCTGCGCCATGCGGCGCAGCTTGCCTTCGCGCCTGGTGGCCCAGGAGCGCGTGGCGGAGGTTTCCATGGCTGCGAGCTCCATTGGGCTCCCGCGCGGCAGAACGGTAACGAGCCAACTCTACGCAGCGCACGGAATGAAAGTCAATCGCGGGCGAGCGGCGCTTCCCGAGTTGCGGGACTGGCTGCGTAGATGCTGAATCCCTGCAGTTGCAGAGCGGGTTTACTGCGGATTCTTGCTCAGCCGCCGGTAGTAGTCGGCCACGGAGTCCTGATAGCCCGCAGGAACTGCGTAGGGCTTGCCGGTACGCGCATCCGAGGAGGCGCCGCTGCGTTCGAGCTCCAGTTCGATGCGGTCAACCGAGCTGAGCACTTCGCGGTGCATCTGCTCCACCATCGCCGTATTGCCGGGGAAACGGCTGGGATCGAGGTGCTGCATCTGCCGCGTCAGCTCCGCGATATCTTTTGCCGTCTGCGGATCGCCGCCCGCCATCTGGCGAAGCTGGTTCAGTGCGCGCAGGCTTTGCTGGTAGGTGCGCTCGATGTCGGCAGGATTGCCTGAGGCATCAGTAGGCGCCGGCTGTGGCTGCCCGCGCAGACGTGGTGTGTTGTTGCCGGTGTCGAAGTTGCCCCACACAGTGCCATCGGCGCCGCCCCCGCCCCAGCGCGTATCGCCGCTCCAGCCATTGCGCACGCCGCTGCGCTGGCCGTTCTGCGGGCCGCCAACATTATTTCCGGACTGCGCACTGTTCCCGTTCGCCTGGCCGGACCGGCTCAAAGGTTGCGCAAAGGACCATCC
>JASHVE010000151.1 GCA_030039675.1 Acidobacteriaceae bacterium
TCCTCGCCGTTGTCCGTGCAGCCGATGAACTGAAGGATCAGGTCGCCGTTCGTGGTTGTGTTGAACGAGCCCGAGGTGAGCGTCGTTGTGGTGTTGAGCTGCGCCGCCGAGCCGTCCTCTGGGCTCGACGTGGCAATGTTGCACCATTCTTGGAAGTTCGCCGTAAAGCCGTATTGCGAGGCCGTAAAGGCGAACTGGATCTTAGTAACGCCGGCTGTGGCATTCGGCAGGATGAACACAGCCTGCGTCATCCCGTTGCCTGAGTCCGTGACGCTCTTGGTCGGCGTCGTAGGCCAGGTGTTGCCGATGTTGTCCGTGATCGGCGTTGAGGCGAGAGTCGCGGCGCTCGGGTACTGGCAACATAGAATCAGGCAGTTGCCCGAGAGCGTTGCATTGGGCAGCGTCAGTTCAAAATCGTTGCCCTTATCGACCGAGCAGTTACTCGACCAAGCGACATGCTGAACTAGTGCCGGGGTCGCCACGACCTACCGACCTTCCGAAAGCCGCTGCTGCGGCATTGGATTACGGGGCCGTGTTGCCCCAGCTCTCCACGCGGAACCGGCGCAGCTGCACGGTGTTTGAGGCGCTGGAGGTGCCCGAGGTCACTTGCAGGTCAAGCGTGTTGGCCTGAGTTGAGTTGAAGCCGGTGCCAGCGGCAGGGGTCGCCTCACTCCACATGCAAGAGCCCATGCCCGCGGTGTAGTTGGCTCCCGCGGTGGCACCCGGTGGGCACACGCCTCGGCCGAGAACGGTGCCTTCAGCTTCAAGCGTTGCGAGGGTGCCGTTACCGACCGACACGCAGCGCACGCCGAGGTCAATACGCCAGGGCTCGGTGGTGCCGCCCGTGGTCGTCGTCTTGATGGTCCCCGAGACCACAGCGTTCACACCGCCGATGGCGATGGTGAAGATCCACGTTTGGCCCGAAGCCCACCCGATCGCGAGGCCGATGTCGAAGTGCAGCTCACCGCCGACGCGGAAGAATCCTGGCGGAAGGGTGATGTAACCGGTTGAGGCTGCGGTAGCGGTCGAGGTTGTCAGAATCGACTGCTGCGTGGTGAAGGAAGCGTAACTCGTGCCGACGGCACCGAGGTCTGCGATCAATTGGCCCCATGATTGGCTGGACACAAATCCTCTCCTTAACTCAAATAGGCGACGAGTGCGCTCGCTGCAAAGGAGGGTGTGACTCCGTTGGAAACTGCGAGCGGAGTCGTCTGGCCGATGAGAAAACCCGCGCCAACAGAACTTGTATTGACGGGGTTACCGTTGGCGGTCGTGGTTGAGAGCGTGATTGCAATTCCAGATGCGGTTCCGACGTAGTACACCGTGCCTTCGGTGAATCCGCTCGGAAGCGTTCCGGCTTCAGTTGCGTATACGCTCACGCGATTGTTGACCGAAAAAGAAGACCCCGGAACCGTGAGGCTTCCCGGCGAGGCCGAAGTACAAGTGAAGTCATAGGGACCGGCGGTCGTGACCCCGAGCGGCCCGGACAGAAGGAGCGTCCCGGAGCCGGAAGAGGCTAGACCCAGCCCAAAATGAGTGAGCGTATCACCGGATGCTCCGCACTGCGCGAACGTGATGGTCGATGCATTGGTGACGTTCACCGCGGGCGTCGAGCCTGCAATGGTCCACCCGCCCGATGTGCGCCCAACTGCCACGCGCGCATAATTGGTGTAAGCCGTCTCGTTCGTCGTCTGATTCCCGCTCGCGCCAGGATCTGCATTGTGCAAAGACACGTATATGTTGGTCGCGGGACTTGAGGTCGCGTTGATTGCGATACTCGTCCAGGTCGTCGCATTGAAAATGAGGTCGAGAATCGACGTCATCGTTGCGCCGGTGTAATTAGCCACTCACGCCTCCTCCATCTCAAATTCCATTTCCCCGCCCGATGGAAGCCGCGCTCTGCCTTTTCGCTTCCGCGGTTTCTCCGGCTGCGAGCGACGTTCTTTCTCCCCTTCGTGCTCTTCGTGGATGGACTGCGCCAAGGAGGACATGCCCTTGGCCAGGTCCTCCATTCCTCCGACCATTGCAGTGACCACTTGCGTTAACTGCTCAACCGCGGGATCGCGCTCAAGCTTCTGAGGCTTCGCCTGCGCTGCCGTAAAGTTTCGGTCTTCCACCGTACCCTGACGTGCGAGATTGCGGTCCTGAATCGCCCCCGCACGGTCTACTATTCTGTCCTCAACAGCACCCTGGCGCTCGAAGTCGCGGTCCTCGACCGCTCCTTGCCGCTCGTTTGAGGCCATCTCAGTGTCGAGGATATGCTGGCCAATCATCTTGCGTGCTTCGCTCTCGTGCTTTTGCTTGCCCAAGGCGAGCTTGACGACGTTCCCTTCGTGCGCGATGCGCTCGCGACTCTGATTCGTCTCGCGGGTAGTTTGAAGTTTGCCCATGGGGGACTTCTGGAGCTGCGCCATGAGCGCCTTGACTTGCTGTTGCAGCTTCTGCACTTCAGGGTTCGCCCCATCGAGGACGAACCGCGCACCGTCCTGGTAGCCGGAAAGTCCGGCGAGTTCCTTCCACACTTCCTTCAAGTCGATGCCGGGAGGGGGAATCTTCGAGATGTTGACGAAGGCGCCGAGCGCGTAGACGAAGCGCTGGAGTTTCATCACCGGGTCCGTCGCCCCCATCCCGACGTTTACCGAGATGTTGAGTTCGGTATCGAGGACGGCGTCCGTCACCTGGGATGTGCCGAAGCGCTTGAACACGTCAGCCTTTTGGCCTGCGAGATTGATGAGGGTGATGTTCGACTCGTAGTGCTGCTCCAAGAGCATCACCAAGCGCAGGACCGGCTGGACGAAGGTCTCAACGTAGGTCTTGAGCATGTACTCCGTGAGGAGATTCGTCGGACCCTGGAGCATGCGCATGGTGTTTGTGGACTCACGTCCCGTCCTCTGCGCCTGGACCTGCATGGGGTTGAAGTTCCCCATGAGGTCGGAGAAGTCTCCGTCTACGCGGTCCTGTTCCAGATAGGACGATGAGGTAACGTCCTGCCATTCGATTTCCTTGACGTCCGTTTCCGGATCATCAAGGAGAGTGATACCACCCGGTACGTTGCGGACGAGGGAGGCGAGATCAACGTTTTTACCTCGCTTGGCGAACCAGCGCTTGTTGAGGACCAACTTAACGTTGTCCATCCGCTGGTTCTGAAGGTCATTCGCCTCCTCTTGCAGAGGTCGGACGAGCTGCGGGACTGGGGTTGCGAGCGGCTTGTGCGTCTCGAGCACCACTTTCCCGAGCACATACGGACGCTGTCCGTGCCAGACCGTCTCACGCAAAGGCTCTGGGTTGGTGAGCATCTTCTCGGAGGCGATGGTGTAGAACTCCCAGTCCTCACCGTCGAACCTGTGAATGTGCCGGTGAATCCAGACGATGTCGTAGTCGGAAACCTCACGCTTCTGCTGGTTCGGGTCCTGAGAGACGTTGATGCGCGCCTGACGCGTTGAGTCATCCGTGTTCTCCCACATCCGTCCGAAGACGAGACTCGGCTGGTATTCCTTCCAGGTCTGTCCTTTCGGGTTCGGGTAACGCATCCGGTCCTTGACGTCGCACCAGTACATGGGGATGAGGTGAATGAGGTAGGGAGAAGTCCCCACGGGGTCCATCCAGTCGGCCGAGGGGTCGATACGCAGGTTCTCGATCGGCACGAGGTCAATGACGGGTTTATCCTCGAGCTGTAACCGTTCGCCGTCCTCGTCGTGCTTTTCGAAGAACCTCCAGTGAACGTGTGCAGCGACTGCACCTTGAACCTGCGCATCCTGAATCCCGCCCATGCAGACCTGGAACCACGGAATCGTCTTCGACAGGCGATACTGCAGCAGCTGCTTGGTGACCTCGGCGGAGATGAGTTCGGACTTGTCCGACTGGTTGGTCGGGGTGACATCGATCAAGTCGATGTTGGAGAAGAAGGCCGCAGCAGCAGCCGCTTCGTTCTTTCGGATGATGGCACGGGTTTTCGGCCGGAAGAGGTTCGAACGCTTGCGGAAAAGTTCCGTGTTGTACTTGGAGTCCTGGGAGTGCTGGTTGTTGAAGGCACGGATGGAGTCGTCCCAGATCTTGCGATAGTTCGAGTCGATGTAGGATGTTGAGAAGCGGAAAGCATCCTTCGCGCGTTTGATCCAGTTGGGGCGCGCCTTCTCGGGTTCTCCCTCTGGAGTGTCGCCCATCTCAACGCCCGAGGGCGATTCGACTTCCTCACCGAGGTAGGTGAGATCGGCTTCGCCTTCTTCTGGGTCCGAGATGGACGGTGGCTGAGGGCGCCATGGGGTCGATTGGCTCACTGCAATCCCTTGCGCTTGAACGGCGTTCCACGGTTGTAATACCCCGGAACGATCGGGTCTCTACCGTCCCACTTACCGCGCGGGAGCCGGAACTGCTCGAGCAACCGGCCGCCCATGTCGATCGCACTTGCCGTCACCTGAGCGTGCGTGGCGAGCCTTGCGTAGGGGAGTGCTGCGGAGAACCCGCGCTTACCGATCGCATCGTGTACGGCGTCCTCGATCGCCAGGTGTTTGACGACGATGTGACCGCCCTGAAAGCCCACAACCCACGGATGGTCCGGATAGGCTTTGTTAAGGGCCTCACCAACGGCGATCGCCAGCTCCTTGGCTGACTGCTCATCCTCGTTACCGTGCTCTAGGACCTCCATCAAGTGCCCGTGTACTTCTGCTGACTCGTGAGAGTGCCGGGAGGTCCGTAGATGCCGGTGTACCCCAAGTCCGTAGAGTCGAAGGAGTGACCCGTGAAGTTGTAAATGCGATGGTCGGGTGCGCGAAACTCACTCCCCCACTCGCGCGAGACCATCTCAAGGAGCGAGAACGTCCGGGTGGATACAGGGAAGCCGAGTTTTGCGTTAAGTGCCATCAGGTGTACTCCGGTTCTAAAACGTCCCCATCGAAATATTGCGGCGCTACTGGATCAATGTCGTAAAGCCGAGAAGCGGCATCGACAACGTCAACTCGGTCCCCGAACGGGAATGCGTGCACCTGCATCTTGAAGTTCTCTGACAAGTCGTAAACTCGATTGTTTTCGTCACGCCGAAAGATCGGCTTGGCGACGCGATATTCGTACCCTTGGCTTATGAATTCGCGCTGTTTGCTTGTCAAGAATTCCGGATCGGTCTCGTACGGCAAATAGAACTTGTGCCCGCGAATGTCTGGGACCAACCGTTGCACCCTGTCCAGTTTCGACTTCGCCCCATCCCGTGGCCATTCGAGTTCCACGATGTCGAAACTCGTGTTCTCCAGACGCTGTTGAGCTTTGAAGTAGTCCAAGTCGGAGATGGCCCCGAAACGCTCGTATCCCACATGAATTCCCATGACCCCGGGCTCTTGGCGCCATTTTCTCCACAGCGACCGTATCCTCTCCCAGCGCTCCAGAAGGTCCATCTTGTGGTCGTATCCATCCAGCAAGTACTTGTTGCCGGCCGAGTCGAGCCCTATCACCACCATTGCTGTGTTAGCCGATTCCGGCTTCACGCTTCTCGCCGGATCGATGAGGATGTAGACCATGAGGGTAAGCGGCCGCACCTCGTAGACCCCCAAGTCACGCACGTCGAATACGCGCTGCTTGCCCTCAAGAGGATCAGCCAGCATCTGGCACACCAGCGTGGATTCAAGTTGCTCTTTCTTCTTTCGTTCCCACTGCTCCATCGTGAAGAACACCGGGTTCCCGTCCAGCTTGCCGTTATCCGTAGCTTTGTAGATTCTCGGGACGGCAGCGCCTTTCTTGATTATTTCGCTGTAAGTGTCAGCAAAGTGATAGCGCGTCCCGATGTACCACTTTCTCCCGCCGCGGGAGCCCAGATTATCGGACAAGGACCAAGCTTCGGTAGTGCGGAAAATCTGCTCCGGCGTATAGACGCTCTTGTCGGTCACGACGTCGTCGTACACCATGAGCTTGAAGTGACGCGAGGTCGGCTGGCCATCGACCAAGCCGTGCGCTTCTATGGTCGCCTCCTTAGGATTCGAGCGACGTTTGACCGTTATCCCAGAATGCAAAGACCAAGAGTCTGCGTCACGCTCCGGATTGTCATGGATGATGTCCGGGAACAGGGCCCGCAAGTCTTCATTGGATTCGAACTCGCGCTTTATCTGGCCGAGGAATGCCGTCGCGATCGGATTGGTGTGGCTGAAGATTCCAACCGTGATTTCAGGATCCCGTAGAACCTCTTGAATGATCCCGGCGAAGGTAATGATCGTACTTTTGTAGTGTTCCCTCGCCCAAATATCGATGTATCCGTCCGGAGACCTTTCTACCTCCCTACACCTGTCATAAAGCCAGCTGTTGAAAGCATCTGGGCGATGGAGAACTTGGGTCAGCAAAAAATAACGATCGACCAAGCAAAGGTCGGAGTCGTCGTTAGTTTGCCGCGCCCAGTTCCACGCCACTTTCAAGCAGTCGAAGGGCGTCTTCCAAAGCAGCGCTCTCAGGTCTGCTAGCGGCAGCGGCCGCCTCTTGGGCAAGGCGCTCGGCATAACTCAAACGTCGATCTGTATGCTCGACGTGAACATGTTCCTTTGGCCTGCCGTCGAGCGTATTGCGAACTTCCGTGACCGCCCACTGTTCACCCTCCTCGGCGGCGCTGAGGACTTGCTCCGCAATGCGATTCAGGCGCTCCCGATCTTTAGCGAGACCGCGCCTGATTGCGCCCTCCCACAGCTTACCTTTAGCGGCATTGACGTTGCCTCGAGGTGCAGCCATTGCTTCAACGTTAACGCTTTGTTATCACTTGCGCTTCTTGCGCTTATCCGCCGCTACGAACTTTTTGGCAACGTTCTTGGGAATACCGAGAGTGGACTCACCGTGTGCGGCGGCTTCCATCGCCCGATGTTGCTTTGCGGACTTACTCGGCATCTTCGTCCTCCAGTTCTACGTGCGTGTCATCGTTGAAGTGCGGTGGGCAGGTTTCGTCATCGTCTGATGCGTCATCGGGGTGTTGCGATGACCATTCCTGCCACACATCAACTGTCGCCACCGTAGTTTCAGTAGCCGTTGTAGCCGGTGACAGGGGTGTACGCCTTACCCCGCTTGACGTAGAGCGCGAGCCGGCGCGGGAGCTGCGGATTCTCCCGATGCAGGATGGTGGCATCGAGGTCGTAGTCTCCGGTGACTTTAGGGACGTCGTGCCACGCCTTCGGTGCGCAGTCATCGTGACAACCTTCGTGCGCAATCGAATGCATCTGGTTCGGCTTCATGGCGCACCTATAGCAGAGGTGAGCCAGTCTTTCAAGAAATTCACGTGATGTGCCCAGGTGCGGGTTTGCTGAAGCGTGAGGGAGTCCTGTTTGGCATTGAGTTGTGAGAGCTGGCGGTTCTGGTACACCCACTCGAGCTTTTCGTCGATTTCCTCCAAGTTCGGTTCGTACCACTCCCAGTCGGCGAGGGGGAAGAAGTACTCGGTGCTCGCGCGGATGGGTTTGTGAGCCTTGAGGGCGATTCCAACCTCCGGTAAGTCGCACATCCCGGAGTGTCGGCCGTAGATGACGGGGACCCCACAGGCCATCGCCTCCTTGACCGGGAGGGAGGTACAGGACTCAACCCTGGAGGGTGCGAGCATCACGTCCATCTCTCTTAAGATTTGCGGAAGCACCGGATTTGGGATGACGTTGAGTTCGACGACCTTGGTCTCATCGATGCCGTTCTCGTGTGCCCAGCGCCGGACGTTCAGAAATCCGCCCTCCCCTTGCCATATCGGCTTCTCGGTGATGCCTTTGTAGCCGTTGCCTAAGTCAGAGAACGGGGAGTTCCACAGGGTGATGAGACGTGCATCCGCGTGACGTTCGCTGAAGCGCTTGAAGGCCATGAGGACCACATCCTGTGCCTTCCGAAACTCGATTTTCCCGGAGCTGAAGATGTTGAAGGTCTTGGACCATCCTGACTTACGTCCAGGACAGAAAAGCGCCGGGTCAATACCCTCATGGATGACTTTCACGTCCCGGCCCGTGGCATTTTCGATGCGCTCTTGGTTCCAGGTGGAACCGGTGAGCAGGAGGTCGTAGCGCGAGAGGTTATCCATGGCGACCTTCATATCCGCCTTTTCGATAATGACGCGGCCGATGAGACAGTCTGCTTCGATAGTCGATGGGGACTTCAGGTCATTCCCGATGGGGTCCACCCAGATACAGTCATCGGTGCGCTTCCATTCCTTCGAACGCTTGATGGCCCGTTCGATGGTCTCGTAGCGCAGGGGGTCGATGCCGACAAAGTGCTGCGGGGTCGGGATATAGCCAAAAACCGGTTCGTAGTCAGGTTCCAGGAGCCCAACCCAGTTCATCCCGACACAGCCCCAGCCGGTGAAGGTGTCGGTTGCGAAGTTGACGACTACTTGATGCACCACCAGCCCCGTGCCTGCACCTCACACTGCGCTGGAATTGCGTTCTTCCAGTTAGCGAGAATGTCGATGGAAATATTGCGCCGCACCTTTTTCGCCCATTCATCGACCGCGCGCCGTACTCCGAACCGTACCACTCCATGACCGAAGTCAACGTACTGCTCCGGGACAATGCCGTAGTCATCGCCTGCAAGCATTCCGCCTTTTCTCACCTTCGGCCACCACGCGTTTAAATCCTCTAGGACCGCTTTATAGCTGTGATTGGCATCGAGGTAGGCAAAGTCCAGGGACTCGTCCGAAAACTCCTCTGCGGCCTTCAGAGACGTCGTGCG
>JASHVE010000152.1 GCA_030039675.1 Acidobacteriaceae bacterium
ATCTGGCCAACGGGCAGCCGGGCTCGGGAACCCTCGTGTTGAGCTGGCCTGCGTTTACCACGGCAGCGGGGCAACTGATCGCGGCAGACTCGCTCACGGTCACCATCCCCACCAATGGATCACTCAGCGTGAACCTCGCGCCGAACCAGGGGGCAACGCCGGCCGGCGAGTACTACACCGCGGTGTATTACATGAGCGACGGCTCAACCCACACACAGTACTGGGTGGTGCCGTCAACTTCGACCGCCACGCTGGCCTCGGTGCAGGCGCAGGTAATGCCGGCCGCGCAGGCCGTGCAGGCGGTAAGTAAAGCGTATGTCGACCAATCGGTCGCCGAGCTGGCCTCCAGCCAGATCAGCCCGTCGGGCGGCACGCTGACCGGTCCGCTGTACCTGAGCGGCGATCCCACGCAACCGTTGCAGGCGGCAGACAAGCATTATGTCGACACGTCCTTCAGCCAGGCGCTGCCCTTGACCGGCGGCACGCTCACCGGACCGTTGACTGCGACGCAAATCGGAGCCGCGTACCAGGTGGACCAGTTTGCCGGCGCGAATTTCGGTGCAAAACTTCAGGCGTGTCTGGGTACGTTGAATTCGACCTACGGCGGCATCTGCGACGCCCGCAACTTTACCGGCAATCTGTCGATGGGTTCGAACCTGACCATCTCGACGGCGAATGCAATTGTGTTGTTGCCCTGCGCCACCATTGCCACGGCCAATCAGGCGATTGTGACGGCAGGCACCCGGAACGTGTCGCTGCGCGGCTGTGCGCTGCGCGGCGGAAGCGCGGCCAGCGGAAGCACAGGCGGAACGGTCTTTGCATACTCGGGTGCCGGAGCAATGATCCAGGTCGGCGACCCGACGTATGCGGCGGACACATCCGGATTCCATCTCGACAACGTGGTGATCAATACCACGTCATCGACGAGCGCGACGGCACAGGGATTTGCCGCCTACCGGACGCAGGAGCTCGATCTTGAAAGCCTGTATCTGCTCGGCAACTCAAACCAGACCGGCATGACGTTGGATGGAACGGGCAACTACACCGGCGGGACTTTTCTTGATGTTCAGCTCGACGGGTTCGGAACAGCGATGAATGCGATCGGGCATCAGGTTTCCAATCCCGCGACGACGGACTGGATGAATGCGAGCACCTTTGTCCGGCTGCACATCGACTGCCCCACGAGCAGCGGAAGCCCGATCAGCGGCACCTACGGAATCAATCTACAGCAGGGTGATGGCAACACCTTCACCGGCGGCGACGTGGAGGGATGCGCCACGGCGCTCCATCTCGGGGCCAACGCGCAGAACAACACCATCGTGGGGCTGCGCAATGAAAACTCGACGAACCAGGTAGTAGCGGACGCGGGCAGCGCTTACAACAGCTGGATCACCGGCGGCACGATGTTTATCGGCAAGCTGACCGACAACGGCACGCGCAACAGCTTTCTCGATACCTTTCACCGCAGCTTTAACGGATTGAACGGCGATTGGTATGGAAGTCAGCAGGACGCAACAGTGACCAATCACTACCGGCTGGGAACCGGAAATGGCAACGAGCGCGGGCTCGCGGACGAGTATCAGACAGACTACGGCTACCGCTGGGAGGTTGGCCTCGGCGACGGCACATCGGGAGAGCAGTTCTATAACCTCACCGATCTGCTCAACAGCGTGCAGCGCCTGAGCGTCGGGCAGTATCTGAGTGCGACGGCCAGCGTCGTGACTAATGCGATCGTCAACAACGGAGGGTGCTACACCTCCTCCACCGCACCGGCGATCAGCTTCTCCGGCGGCGCGGGTAGCGGCGCTTCTGCGGCTGCGAATATGGCGGCAACCTCGTCGTTGAGCTGCCCGGGCGGATACACGGTGTCGAGCATCACGATCACCTCTGGCGGAAGCGGATATACCTCGCAGCCCGCGATGAGCTTTACGGGATCGAACCAGACGGCGGCTCCGACCGCGGTTGCGGAGATTACGACGGCGGGAAGCACCAACAACCAGACGGTAATCAACGCAGCAGGCACCGGCGCAGTGGTGCTCAACGGCTCAACCAATGCGGGCACCGGCGGAGTGGTGTTTGGATCGGGCGGGCCGAGCGAAACGACCGTCGCCACCATCAGCAACGCCGGCAACGCGCAGTTCAATGGCACGCTGCAGGTGGGCGGCACAACGCAATCCACGGGTACTCTCACGGTGCGCAACAATGCCGACGCCGAGGTGGATTACTACCTCTGGCCGGGACTGACGACAAGCCAGAAGGGATCGTTTACTTACAAGGACTGGAACGGCAACAGCCAGTGGTACCTGGTGAAGGACGCAAGCAACAACTGGGCGTTGAACTCGGCTGTGGGCGGGCTCGATAGCTTCAAGGCCTACCAGAGCACCAACAGCGGCGACACCTACATCAACGCGAGCAACACCAGCGGGCACATTCGCCTCAATTACGAATCCGGCTCGGGCGCCGAAACCGACATTTACTCGAATACGACGCTCGTAGCTGCATTCCTGGGAACCACCAGCATCAAGTTCCCCGGCCTGGCTGCAAGCTCCGGCACGAACTGCCTGCAGATCGACAACTCGGGTTATCTCAGCAACACCGGCTCGGCCTGCGGTACAGGCTCGGGAAGCGGGACCGTCAATGCGGGAACCAGCGGACAGATTGCTTACTACAACAGCAGCGGTTCGGCGGTGAGCGGCGAGAACACGGTCACCGTGGCGCAGGGTGGACTGAATACCGCAACCACGCCTGCTTCCGCGCAGATCCCGATTGCGCAGTCCGCTACGGCCTATGCGCCGGAGCCGGTCAGCCAGGATGCCAGCGTAACCAGCGCCGGCGTGTGGACCAACACCGGCATTGAAGGCGCTGCGGTGCCGGCTTCGGCAACCGTACTGGGCACGAACTCGAGTGCACAGCTCGTCTCAGAGGCAACGACCGGCTCGGGCAGCGTGGTGCTCGCCGGCGCGCCGACGTTTTCCGGGAACACAACTACATTTGCGAATAACTCCGCGAATACCGATTACCTGATCCTGGAGCCGGGCAACTCGGGCAATGCGGAGATCGGGGCTCTCGAGTTTGCGGCGGCGTCTGGAACCTCGGAGTGGGAGCTGCGCGATGACGCAAGCTACAACTTCCATCTGCGCAACACTGGCGCGGCCACAGCAGCCGACGCGCTCACCGGCTACAGCGGCGGCCAGACGGTGATTAACTCACAGGGGTCGGCGTCCGTCGCGGTGAACAACACCAGCACTGCCGGTACCGGTGGATTCATCGTCTATGAAGGCGGGTCAAACTACAACACGCAAGCCTTCAGCGTGTCGAATAATGGCACGGCAACCGCGACCTACAACGTCTCGGTGGGCAACCATCTGAACCAGGGCGCGAGCAACAATTTCGCCGGCACCTGCGCCATGTCATCCTCGACGAGCTGCACGTTTTCGCTGAATCACTCCTTTACCAGCACGCCCATCTGCGTGGCCAGCGTGCAAAGCTCCACGCCGATTGCGGGAAGCTGCGCATTGAGCGGCACCACCGTGACCATCTACGCAGCTTCCAGCAACTCTTCCACCTGGGGTGCGGTGCTGGTGGGCAATCCGAACTGAGGGATTCCGGAGCGCTGCTCGTCACGGGAGACTCTCGATATGGCAGACGTTCATGAGCAGGCTGAAAGCCCTGCCGAAGCGGAGGACCCGGAGCTTCGTCTCTGCGATCTTGATCGCGACGAGCTTGCGCGGCTCGGTAGAGCATTGGAGAACCGGCCGACCTCTCTGGGCGGACAGACGATCGCGATCGAGCTCGTGGCCAGGTGGCTGGTCGTCCGAACCCGCGATGGACGGCCCGCAAGGCTGCGGCCTAATGCTGCGCAGCGCGCCTTCGAGAAGCGCCGCGGTCAGCAGAACATCGTGCTGAAGGCGCGGCAGATGGGCATCACCACTTGGGCGGCGGCGCGTTTCTTTCTGAAGACCATCACCAACCCCGGCACGCTGACCCTGCAGGTGGCGCACACCCGCGAGGCCGCCGAAGAGATCTTCCGCATCGTGCACCGCTTCGTGGACTGGCTGCCGGAACAACTCCGCGATGGGCCGCTTCGCACCGGCCGCGCCAATGTGCGGCAGATTGTGTTCCCGGAGCTGGATTCGGAGTATCGCGTGGTGACCGCAGGCGACCGCAACGCAGGCCGTGGACTCACGGTGCAGAACCTGCATTGCTCAGAGCTGGCGCGGTGGCCCGGCAACCCGGCCGAAACGCTGGCCGGATTGCGCGCGGCCCTGGCGCCTGACGCCGAGCTGATCCTGGA
>JASHVE010000153.1 GCA_030039675.1 Acidobacteriaceae bacterium
CATTCCATTTTGCGAGTTGTACTCGAACAGGTCGAGCATGGCTTCGGATCGCACGCCCGCAATCTCCTCAAATGGACCGGGAGCCAGTGTTTTGCGCATGCTGTTATCCGGATTTTCCGTAGCCGCGCGGTAGTTCAGCACCAGAATCCCACCGCCGGAGACATAGGCCTTCAACCGCGCAACAGTTGCATCGTCGATAAGGCGCAGGTTCGAGGCGACGACGATCCTATACGGCGATAAATCGGCAGTGACCGGCACAACATCAATATTCCGCTGCAATACCTTCAGGCCGTTATAGAAGCTCTGGCACTCGCCGCTGTACCGCGGATTTCTATCACCCACGCCGCCCATGCCCTGCGCCCATTCGTTGGCGAAGTCGTAGAGCAGGGCAATGTCGGCGCGCGTGGCGGCGCCGGCGAGCTGCGGTCCCAGGCGCGCCATCTCTTTGCAAATTTGTGTCAGAGTCTGCTGTGCGGGATTGATTTTGCCGTCGAATCCCTTGATGAACGATGGCCGGTGTTCCTCGTTTCCGGCCAATGGCCGCCGCCACTCGAAGTAGAGCTGGCCGTGTGCTCCATGCGCCAGGTCGCAGTAAGCCTGCAGGCGCAATCCCTCTGGCTCTGCATTCGGCGGAACATAGGCATTCTGCTCCGCGCAAAGAAATCGCTGATGCGGACCAGCGCACCGGCAGAAATCGCTGAGGAAACCTGCGATGTACTGGCGTTGAAACCGGCTCAATCCCGGCGCGCTCACATAGTTGTCCCACGCAGTCGCATCGAGAAACCGCGCAGCCTCAAATACGTCGACTGACCAGGTCGGAGCGGGCCAGTTGGTGAAGATGAATTGATTCTCAATGCGCGCGTGTAGAATGTCGGCCTGCCTGCGCAGATGATTCAGGAAAGAATCGGAAAAGAACCTGCGATAGTCGAGGCTGATAGCCGGCTGCCAGCCGCCTTCGGCCGAGTTCCGTGGAAAGTGAATCTGCGACCAGTCGGAATACTCATTGCTCCAGAACGCGCCGTTCCACACGCGATTCAGCTCGTCCAGTGTGCCATAGCGCCTTTTCAGCCACTGCTGGAATGCAGCTTCTGAAACTGGATCGTAGCTTTGAAACGGATAGCCCGGCTCGTTGTCGAGCTGCCAGCCGACCACGCCCGGATGATGGCCATAGTGTTCAGCGAGCGCGGTAACGATACGTTCGCTCGCCGCCAGATAGTTCGGACTGCTGGTGCAGTAACCTTTGCGGCCGCCGTAAGTATAGAGGCCATTGTCGTTGCCGCTCAGCACATCCGGATGCTCCTCATAGAGCCACGGCGGCACTGACGCAGTAGGCGTGCCGAGAATCACATCCACCTGATGCCTGCCGGCGATTTCGATCGCCTGGTCCATCCAGGAGAAGTCGAATTTTCCGGGCGCAGGTTCAAAACGCGCCCAGGCAAACTCGCCCATGCGGACTGCGTTGATGCCCAGCTGCTGCATCTCGCTGAAGTCTGTCTCCCACTCTGCCGAGGGCCACCACTCGGGATAGTAGGCAGCACCGACAAGATAATGGTCCCACATGCTGCGGGTTTTCGCGCTGGTTGGTTGCGACGAAAGCGGTTCCAGGGCCGCGAAGGCGCCGCGCGTGGTGAAAAGAGAGATCCCGGTAAGGCCAGCTAGCTTATTGAATGTCCGACGGTCCACTGCGTGATTTCCTGTCTGGGGTGATTTGTAGTGCGTGCCGCTTCCGAAGTGATCCACTTCCGCTTCAGAGTACCGGACAACGCGGAGTGCTCTTTCGAATGGTGAGAAAAAGAGAGCGGACACCAAGGAGGCATCCGCTCTGTAAGGAAACTGAGAAGCTACTTAGAATACGTACTTGCCTGACAACTGGAAGAATCGTGCGTCGATAACGTTGTTCTGAAAGCTGATCGGCGAGGTGATGCTGCCCGCGTTGCCGGCATTGTCGCCCGTGGAGCTGGGATTCGACCACGTTGGATGGTTCAGCAGGTTAAAGGCGTCGGCGCGGAATTCCAGATACTGCTCGCGCCATATGTGGAAGTCCTTAAACATCGACATGTTGACGCGCCAATATCCGGGACCAACCACGTTGTTGGATACATCCCCAAAGAACGGCATCGCGGCCGCGAGGGTGCTGATGTAAGGCGTACCCGCCGCTACGGTGATCGGCGCATCGCCGGAGATCTGCGGTGACGAGTACTGGTACGTCCCCGTTGCGTTGGCCGCCACCTGTGCCGAACCGAGCGGGTTGCTGAAGGCGCACTCGTTGTACCAGTGGGTAACTGTTTTGGCCTGAGTCGGGCAGGTGCTCACGCCAGGACTGTTTGAGGTTGAAGTGGATGTTGGCGAAGATAGATTCGTCGCAAACGGATTGGCGATCTTGAGAGCGTGATTGTTGTAAGGGCCTTGCGCGTTGGTCTGGTTCGAAATACCCACCGTAAACGGCTCGCCGGTTTGTGCGATCCAGGTAAGATTGGACTTCCATCCGCCTACGATCTCATCCAGCCAGCCCGAGCGGTTAAGGAACTGCCGTCCTCTGCCAAACGGCAGATCATAGTCGCCGTTAATGGAGACACGATGGCGCACGTCGTAGTTGGAATTCGTCCGGTCGTCCTGGATGGGAATCAGCGCGGCCATGCGATAGCCATTGATGTCGCCTCCGAGCAGATCGGCAGTGTCGTCAATCGAGTGCGCCCACGTATAGGTTCCCAGAAAAGTCAGCCCATGCGCGTAGCGTTTTTGCACGGTGACTTGGAGCGAGTTGTAATCGTCTTCGCCCTCCCAGGTCATCCACTGGGCCGAGTTCCACTGCGGCGCTGAGCTCAGGGTCTTGTTATTGGGGCCTGAAATCGTAAGAGCCTGAGGCATCGCCGGCCCGTTGACCAGCGTAACCAGGTGCCGTCCGATGTTGCCGATGTAGCCCACCGTCGCGGTCATGCTCCCTGTGAGAGCCCGTTGCACGCTCAGGTTGTAATTCAGCGTGTACGGCACGTGCATCACCGGGTCCTGTTCCTCGATGTTCGGGAAGGAAACGTAGTTGGCAATGCCATTGCTGATGAAGGACTGCAGCCCGTTTTCGAGCGTGTCGTTCTGGGGATACAACGACGCGCAATATGTGCCGTTCGTGCAGCCGTTCAGCGTCAGGTTCGAGCTGATCACGAACGGGACATTTTGTGTTTGCGAGGAACCGCCGCCCGGTTCGAAGCCGCCAAAGAAGATGCCCGCTCCGGCGCGCACCACCGTCTGGTTGTTCAACTGATACGCAACACCCAGCCGGGGCGACCAATTGGCCTTCGGGAAGGTGGCGAGGTACGGATTGTTGGTGTAATCGACCTGAACATTGTCGTAGGCCAGCAATTCCGAAATGCCCGCCGCCAGCGCATGGGCTGCGTTAGTTGCCGGCATTTCGAACAGCGCTGAACCGTAGCCTCCATTCGGGCCCACCTGGCCGGTCTCCCGAATCCAGTTGGCCCACGCGCCCGCGTTTTCCTTTTTGGGGGTGAAGTACTCGTACCGGATGCCGAAGTCCAGGGTCAGCTTGTGCGTGGCTCTCCAGTTGTCCTGAAAATAACCGGCAATGTACCCATAGTCCCAATTGTTCAATTCATAGTTGCTCAGGCCTCCACCCTGCATATTGTCGGTGCCGGTCAAGGCGCCGCCTGCCGTGTAGCCCTGCGCAATAAAGTCCGCAACGCCGTTGCCGGTGTTGCTGATGCCGGTAACACCGGTGAATTGCCCATTGAAGGTATACGTGCCGCGCGACGCTCCGACGGCCGTACCGTAGTCGCGAATGGGCATGAACTCAAAGCCCATCTTCAGAGAGTGGTTGCCGAGAGTTTTGGTCACGTTGTCGAGAATCTCGTAGATGTTTTCGCCCTCCAGCGAGGGGTCGTTGCTGTGCGAGCCGAACGCCTGAATGCTGCTGATGGTCACCGGGGGCAGGCCCCCATTCTCGGGGCCCTGCGAGAACGGCATGTTGTGCATTCCAAGCGCATCGGCTTCGTTGGTGTCGTAGTTGTATTGCAGGTTCGCGAACTTGCCCCAGTTGAAGCCGAAACGGAATTCATTGATCAGCGTGGGCGAGAAGGAGTGCGTCTCGCTGAACATGACGTTTTCGCTCAGATAGCTTTCGGTGTGGCCCTGGAACCCCCCATACCCATCGAGGATCGGCCCCAACGGCGAGGTAAGCGTGTTCATGATGTGCTGGTAGCTGTAGCGGAGGTAGGCTTGATCCCTGTTGCTGATGTTCCAGTCGATACGCTGATCCCACTGAAAGGGATCCGACCACTCATAGAGGCTCACCACGTAGTTGTTGAATGTCGTCCCGGCAACCGTGGACGTGTTCGAATTATTCGAGGAATTCCAGCCGTTGGCATTGGGCTTGGGATAGAGATTGAGAATATTCTGCGCGACGGAGTCGAGCGTGGCGGCATTAAAGACATTCTGACCGGCAGGGTACGTATATCCATTCACCGTTGTCGAAGAATTACCGTACTGCTGCAGGCACCCGCTCAGCGTTGTAGGCACAGCAGTGGAGCCCGAACCGCTCCACGCATATTTGCCTGTATTGCAGTTGGGCTGGTAAAGAATGATGGGCTCGGCATTTGAGGTCAGCACGGGATTCAGCAGCTCCGTGAAGTTGCCCTGCCGCTCCAGCGGGGTGGGCACGGAATAAGTGCTCGTGGGCTGGCCGAAGGCGTAACGCGAGTCCTGGATATCGCCGAAGTAAAACAGCTTGTTGTGAATGATCGGGAAGCCCAGCGTGGCGCCAAACTGGTTGAGGTGGAACGGCGGAATGCGCAGCGCCCGGTTGGTATTCCACGGGATCGCATCCAGAGAAGTGTTTCTCACGTACTCCCACAGGTCGCCATGGATCTGGTTGGTTCCGGATTTGGTGGCCGCGTTCAGCACCGCGCCGTGGCCGCGCCCGATCTCCGCGCTGTAGTCGCTGGTCTCCAGCTTGAACTCCGAGATCGCGTCCGGAGGCGGAGCAACGTTGTACGTGGACCCGTTCATGTAATCAATGATGTTGATGTTGTTGTCCACGCCGTCGAGGATGAAGTTGTTCTGCTCGGCGTGCTGGCCATTGGTCTCAAAATCACCCGTACCCCCGCCACGAGTGCCGTTCGAAGGCACTACGCCGGGAGCCTCCTGTGCAAGGTAAACCCAGTTGCGGTTGGCCAGCGGCGAATCGTTCAGGAACTGCGAACTGATGTCCACGGCCGTTTCGCCCGTCTCCGCCTGGAGCAGTGGTGGCGCTGTGGTGACCGTGACCGTTTCCGACACGCTTCCAGGCTTAAGCACCAGCAGAATATTCAGTCGGTCTGTTACATGGACTGTGATATTTTCCTGCAGCGTCGTCTCGAAGTTCGCCGCGGAGGCGCTTACGCTGTAGTGGCCGGTTTTGATGGGAGAAAAGACGTAGATGCCGGCGGGGTTCGTCTTTACCTTCAGCACCAGGCCGTTATCCGTATCTGTGAGCGTCACATCGGCGCCGGCAACGGCTGCGCCGGTGCTGTCTTGGACTACGCCGGTAATGGCGCCCTGATCCACCTGGGCGAATGCGTGGTGCGAAGCGAACGCGAACAAGGCAAGCGCGGCTGCGCACAGGCCGGCTCGCACCAGCTTGATTTTCGGGCCGCCTTTTGAAAGAGCCGACCGACCGAAGGTCGCCGGCTGATGGATGACGATGGATTCCTCGTGCATGCCAGACCTCCTGAAGTGTGCGATGGGAGCCCTTTGTGAAAACCCGCGCACTATGCTAGGCCCGTTTCGAAACCATTGTCAAGGTATTTTTAGAAACCGGTCTCTCGATTCTATATGATTGATTATAAAACGTTTTTAAACATAACCTGAAGAGGCACGGGAACCGCACCACAGGTGAGCCGTCGGCTGGACTTCTATGCGGTCAGCGCGCGGTACTCGAAGAACATGCTCATGCGCCAGCGCAGAATCATGCCGAAGGCGAGCACGAAAAAGAGCCCGCCGGTCTGCTCCATTGTAAGCAGGCTGTCGAAGTAGCCTCGGGCGAGATAGCGGATGGCAGCCAGCACGATCACCACGGTGAAGAATGCGCCGGAACGCCTCATCATGATGGCTTCACCCTTGCGCTCGAGGCGCGAAGTGAGCAGCAGAGGATACGCGAGCGCGATGGCGCCTATGAGAAATGCCCCGAGGGCCCAGGTGATGGGCACACGGAAAGCAGGAACAAAGAACATCGAAAAACCGGTGGCCATGCCCACGGGCGGGATAAGAATCTTCCGGACGGTCACCGGCGTTTGCCCTTCGCGAATGCGCCAAGCCAGAACACCGGCAAGGCCCGCGACCGCGGCGACGGCGGTCAATCCCGGGGAGATGGACATAGACACGACCTCTACAAACAATGGAGCGCGTCTCCGCTTCTTCAGGAGCCGCGGAGACGCTCAAGAAAAGAATAACGGGAATGCGCGCCTGCGGTACAGCGTGCCCGCGCCGCGGTTGCGTGGCCGAGAGCACGCAGTGTATTCTCGGTCTTGTTTGCGCGCCGCGCAGAAGTGCGATCACTCGTCGAAAGGATCGACCTCTCCTGATACTCGACAAATTCAAGCTCAATGGCAAGACGGCGTTAGTGACGGGATCGTCGCGCGGGCTGGGCGCCGCCATTGCAGTCGCGCTGGCTGAAGCGGGTGCGAATGTCGCCGTTCATGGTTCAAGCCATCTGCCCGAAGCGACTCAACGGCAAGTCATCGCTGCGGGCGCGCAGTCTCTGGCGTTGTCGGGCGATGTGGGTGAAAGAGAGGTGTGCGCGCGGCTGGTTGAAGATACCGTAAAGCACTTCGGCGGCATCGATATCCTGGTGAACAACGCAGGCACGATCCGGCGCTCGCCGGCCGTCGAACACTCGGAAGAAGACTGGAAGCTGCTGATCGATGTGAATCTAACCAGCGTCTTTCGGCTTACGCAGCATGCGGGCCGGCACATGCTGGCGCGCGGCTCGGGCAAGATCATCAACATTGCTTCGCTGCTTACATTTCAAGGCGGCATCCTGGTGCCTTCCTATGCCGCAGCCAAAGGCGGAGTGGGGCAACTGACCAAGGCCTTCGCTAATGAGTGGGCTGCCAAGGGCGTCAACGTCAACGCGATCGCTCCGGGCTACATGGAGACTGACAACACCGAGGCGCTGAGAAACAATCCCGAGCGCGCGCCGAAGATTCTGGAGCGCATTCCGGCCGGGCGTTGGGGCCAGCCCGAGGACCTTGCCGGTGCCGCGGTGTTTCTGGCATCGAGCGCAAGCGACTACGTGCACGGCCACATTTTGATTATTGACGGCGGATGGATGAACCGTTAGAGGCCACGCAGCGCGCCGCTCATGAATATCGGAGAAACGATGAAAGACAGCGGAGTAGTTTACACGGCGACTGGCGCTACGAAGGTCACGACGCCGGAGCCGGGTATGCGGCGCCAGGTGCTGGCCTACAGTCCGCACCTGATGCTGGTACGGCATAACTTTGAAAAAGGCTGGAGCGGTGCACGTCACAGCCATCCGCATCATCAAATGGTGTATGTCGTGCACGGCCACATTCGCTTTGAAGCCGAAGGCAAAAGCTGGGAGCTGCGCAGCGGCGACAGCGTCGTCGTGGACGGCGACGTTGCGCACCAGGCCTCGGCGCTCGAAGACTCCGAGGTGCTCGACATCTTCACGCCCTATCGCGAAGACTACGCCTGATCGCGATGCCGCGTACTCATGCGCCCCGGGCAGCCAGGAAAGGTTGACTTGCGATGACGAAGACATATTGGATCTTGATTCTATCTGCGGCCATCTGTTGCGCGCCCGTGCACGGCCAGCCCCCGCCAACGCCCGGCATCACCGGCATCGCGCATGTCGCGTACCGCGTGAGCGACATCGACAAGGAAGTCAACTTCCTGGGCAAGCTCGGATTTGAAGAGGCCTTCGCCAGCACCAGTGGCGCAAAGACCATGGAAGTCTTCGTCAAGGTCAACGACAGCCAGTTCATCGAAGTCTATCCGCAGACCGATCCGAAGCAGCCGCTCGGCTGGATGCATGTCTGCTACGAGTCGGATGCACTGGATGCGTTGGATTCGGCTTATGCCGCGAACGGGCTGAACCCGGCGAAGGTCGCAAAAGGGTCCGCCGGCAACTTGATTTTTTCGTTGAAGGACCCCGACGGACGAGTCACCGAGTTCACGCAGTACATGCCCGGCTCGCGCCACATGCTGGACAAGGGCCAGCATCTTGGCGAGAACAGGATCTCCGAGGATCTGCTGGGCTTTGATCTGCCGGTTGCCGATCTGGCAGCCAGCAAACAGTTCTACACGAAGCTGGGCTTTGATGTGGAAGACGAAGGCGGCAGCCTTCATCTGACCGCGCCACAGGCTCCGGAGCTGCGCGTGGTTTTGCACACAGCCACGCCTCACAGCCAGCCACAGATGCTGCTGCCGGTGCCCGATGCGCGCAAAGCGGCCGACCAGTTGCATCGCATGGGCCTGAAGGTAAGCCGGCAGAACAAGCTCGTCTTCGTGAACGATCCAGACGGCAATTCGTTTGTGCTGCTGGAGACGGGTTCGGCCGAAGGCATGGCGCGCGCCGGGCATTGACGTTTTCGCAATCGGCAGAGTGCGACTCAGAGGTTATCCCATTGGTCGGGATGCTGGCGCAATCGCCAGCAGGGATCGTGGCCGCCCTGCGGAAACAGCGACACCGAGCAGGGAACCGTGATGGTGCCGAGATAGTCGTACTCTTCTTTCTGGCCCTTGAGCGGAACACCCATATAGCGGTTGATGGTGGCCGTGGCCTGGGGCTCGCCGCGCAGATGAAAGACAGTCCAATCGCCAGCGTATGTGAGCAGAAAACACGCCGCCATGGAGACGAACGCGCGGAAGATCCACTGGCCCAGAATGCTGAACACGCTTCAACCTTCCTGAAGCAAACGAGCTTCCTTATTGAGCGCCACTCCGGTAAGCCGCAGGCGGCGCGCTGCACACAGAATAACCTCAAGCTGCGCGGCCGCCTGCACGGAACTCAGGCCCTCGCCGCGAATATTCGAAATGCAGTTGCGCTCGGCGTCTGTGCGGCCGTGGCGCGGCTCCCAGGTGATGTACGCGCCGAGCGAGTCGGGCGAGCTCAACCCCGGGCGCTCGCCGATCAACACCACAGCGATCTGCGCATGCAGCGCCGCGCCAATCTCATCCCCAATCGCCACGCGGCCCTGCTCCGCCACGCAGACCGGTGCGAGCTTCCAGTCCCGCAGGCGCGGCAGCAACTCCTCGAGCAGCGGCGCAGCGTGCCTCTCCACCGCCAGCGCAGAGAGGCCATCGGCAACAATCAGTGCCAGGTCGCACGATCCGCCACGCGCTCTTTCTTCCAGCAGCTTTCGGCTCGCCTCATTTAGTCGCCGTCCCAGATCAGGCCGTTGCAGAAACGTCGCGCGATCCTGTGCGGCCGAGTGCAATCGCAGAATGCTGCCGCCCGCAATGGCGCCCAATGTCCGTGCCAGTGACGCAGCGTCCAGCTGCGCATGAACCGCGTCACGGGCCAGAGCGTGGCAGCGCTGAAAGTCAAGCAGATCGTGCGTAGCCACGCTCACGCCTGTACGGCCAAGTCCCACGCGCGCGGGTGTGAGCGCGCGGAGCCGCGCCGCCAAACCGGCGATGGGCTCAATAATCGGGCGCGTGATTCCGCTCATGCCGGCAGCAACCTTTCCGGATGGCATGCTTCAAGCGCGAGACGGCCGAAGCCGTCGCCCTCCATCCACGCTTCGAACTCCGGCGCGGGCCTGAGGCCGAGCACTCGACGCAGGTAGAGCGCATCATGAAAGCTGGTGCTCTGGTAGTTCAGCATTACATCGTCTGCGCCAGGCACACCCATGATGTAATTCACGCCGGCCACGCCCAGCAGCGTCAGCAGCGTGTCCATGTCATCCTGGTCGGCTTCGGCATGATTTGTATAGCAAACGTCGCAGCCCATCGGCAGACCCAGCAGCTTGCCGCAGAAATGATCTTCCAGCCCCGCGCGGAGGATCTGCTTGCCGTCATACAGATACTCAGGTCCGATGAAGCCCACCACTGTGTTCACCAGCATAGGCTGGAAGCGGCGCGCCACGGCGTAGGCGCGCGCTTCGAGCGTCTGCTGATCTACATCGTGATGCGCATTGGCCGAGAGCGCCGAACCCTGCCCGGTCTCAAAATACATCACGTTGCCGCCCATCTGCCCATCCGCGCAAAGCGCCCCGCGCTGCAACGCTCTGCCGGCCTCATACGCTTCTCCAAGAAGAGAAAGATTCACGCCGAAGCTGCGGTTGGCCGCCTCGGTTCCGGCGATGGATTGAAACAGCAAATCGATGGGCGCTCCGCGATTGAGAGCCGCCATCTGCGTGGTGATGTGCGCCAGCACGCAGCTCTGCGCAGGAATAGAGAACCGCTCGCGCAGCGCGTCGATCATGCGCAGCAGTTGCGCTGTTACCTCTACACCGTCGCCCGCGGGATTGATGCCGATTACCGCATCGCCGGAGCCGAGCAGCAGGCCATCGAGAATCGAAGCGGCGATGCCCGCCGGCGAATCTGTAGGATGATTGGGTTGCAGCCGCGCGCTCAGCCTGCCGGAGAGGCCAACCGTGGTGCGAAAGCGCGTGACCACGCGGATTTTTGCACCCGCAGCGATCAGGTCCTGTACGCGCATGAGCTTGCTTACCCCGGCAACCATTTCGGGAGTAAGGCCGGCTGCAAGCCCTGCGAGCCGCTCCGGCGTAGCTTCATCACTGAGCAGCCAATCGCGCAGCTCACCCACCGTGAGCGACCGCACCGGCGCGAAGGCGTCCGCATCGTGCGTGTCGACGATAAGCCGCGTGACTTCGTCCTCCTCGTAGGGAACGACTTGCTCTTCGAGGAAGCGAGCAAGCGGCAGGTCAGCCAACGCGAACTGCGCGGCGACGCGCTCCTCCGCAGACTCGGCAGCGATAGCCGCGAGCACATCGCCGCTGCGCAGGGGTGTGGCTTTGGCCAGCAGCTCGCGCAGGCTGCCAAAGCTGTAGCGGCGGCTGCTGATGGAGTGTGCGAACGTCATGCCAATGCACCCTCAGGATACAGCGGAGTGAATCTTCAGGTGGTTTAGGAATTGGCGAATCCGTCCCAAGCAGAAAAGGCCAGCCCATCGGCTGGCCTTTTCTGCGCATTGAACAGCGCTAAAACTTGACCGATGCCGCCCGCGGCGAAATCCCGCTCAGCTCCGCAGCACGCGCCTCAGCGTAAGCCGCCGCGCCGATCAACGCAGTGCGGCTTTCAAGGATCACCCGTACCGGCATGTGCGCCAGAAGCTGGGCCATGCGGCCTTTGTCCACGAAGGCCTTCATAAAGGTGCCGTCTTTCAGCTTCTCGAGGATGCGCGGAGCGATGCCGCCGCCGATATACAGTCCTCCCACCGAGAGCACCTTGAGCGCGAGATTGCCGGCCTCCGCACCGTACGCGGAGACGAACATGTCCAGCGCCTTCTCGCAGATCTCGCTCTTGGCCGCAAGCGCCAGTTCGGTGATCACGGCGTTGGGATCTTCCGCCGCGATGCGCTCGGCAAGCCAAGTCGGCTCTTCCACGCCGCGCACCTCGCGCAGGAACTCATAGCAGTTGGTGATGCCCTGCCCGCTCACAACGCGTTCAAAGCTGACGCGCCCGTTGTACTTCTGCATCAGGAAGCGGAGCAGGTCGATCTCATCCTCATTGCGCGGCGCAAAGTCCGAGTGGCCGCCTTCTGAAGGGTAGGGTACGTAATCGCGGCCGTCCCAGATCAGGAAGGCCTGGCCCAGGCCGGTTCCGGCCGAAATGAGCGCACGGTTGCCCAGCTGGCGCGCGTCGCCCTCGCTCAGCGTGTAGATCTGCTCGGCCGTAAGCTCGGCGATCCCGTAGCCGTTGGCCTGCAGATCGTTGATGAGGAAGACGTAGTCGATCTTCAGATGCGTGGCCAGCTCGCGGCTGTCCAGGGTCCAGGGAAGATTGGTCAGCCGCAACCGGCCTTCCCGCACCGGACCCGGCACGCCAAAGCAGGCGGCCGTCACTTTCTCGTTGACGATGAACTCCTTGACGATCTCTTCCAGGCCCGAGTACTCCTTGGCCGGGAACTGTTGATCGCGGGTATGCTTCAGGTCGCCGTCGGTAAAGTCGTACAGCGCCAGATGGACCTTGGTGCCCCCTACATCTCCCGCCAGAATCATTCTTCCCTCTCAAAAGAGCCGAAGCCCTGCTCGTTCGTTGCGGGCAGCAGAGCAGCCGCAGCCTTGTCTAGAAACAGAGTCAGTATACCGCCCGCGGGTGCGATAAGCTGGCTGGGCAGCCGCTCCGGATCGCGCGGTCCAAGCATCACTTCCTTCAGGATCTGCGCCTTGTCTGCGCCGCCGATGAGGAAGAAGACGCTCGCGCCCTGATTGATGACCGGCCAGGTGAGCGTCACGCGCCAGGCATCCTTGTTCTGCACGTGATTCGCCACCGCCAGCCGGCCGATCTCGTGCAAAGCGGCAGTGTGCGGAAAGAGCGAGGCGGTGTGGCCGTCGGGGCCCATGCCGAGGTTGATCAGGTCGAAGCGCGGCGTCTCGGCGCCTTCCAGCCGGAAGCTGTTGCGCAGCTCGGACTCGTAACGCGATGCGGCCGCTTCAGGCGCCAGTTCGCCCTCCATGCGATGAATCTGTGCTGGCTGGAGCGGCGCGTGGTCCAGCAGCGCCTCGCGGGTCATGCGGTAATTGCTGTCCGCGTGGTCCGGCGGAACGCAGCGCTCATCCACCCAGAAGAGCTCCAGCTTGTCCCAGGGCATGCGCTTGAGCCAGGGCCGCGCCGGGTCGGCCAGCAGCCCGAAGGCCACCTTGGGCGTGGACCCTCCGCTGATGGCGATGCGCGCCCTCCCGCGGGCGGCCACGGCGGCTTCTGCCATTTCCACAAAATGACGCGCAGCGCGCGCGGCCAGGGCCGCCGCGTCGGGCTCGACAAAATATTCCACTTTGAGCTTTTTGGCCATGAGACAGTTCTCCGACTTCTACCTTACACGGAGAGATGTGAAGGAAAGGCTAAAGGCGACAAAAAGGAAGTGGGCTTACCGCCCCAGGTACGCCCGGTACTGCTGCTCCAGTACGCCGCAGGAGCGCGCAAGAGACAGCTTTGACAGGTTGTATTGGTACAGGCTCTCCACCAGATTGCTCTGTGCGGAGGCCAGCGCAGCCTCTGCCGTAACCAGGGGCAGATTATCGTCCACGCCGACGTTCACCCTGTCGGTTTCGTCGCTGAGCGCGCGCCTGGCCAGCTCCACATTCGAGCGCGCTACATCCACCAGTTGCTGATTGGCTGAAACGTCGAGCAGCGCCGAGCGCACCTGTTGGTCGACATGCGAGCGCAGGTCGTCGAGCTGCGCATTGGCCGACTGCATCTGCGCCTCCGACGCGTCCTCATCACCCCGCAACCGCGCCTCGCGAAAGATAGGTACGTTGATCGTGCCGTAAGCGGTAAAGTTTCCGTGGGTGCCCGCGCCGTTCACCGTGCTGGTGCCGTAATAGCTGGAAAACTTGAGCGTGGGCAGCCGCTGGCTGCGATACGCAGCGTGAATGGCCTTGAATTCGACGGCCTGGTTTTGCAGGTTCTGGTAATCCTGGCGGTTCTTGTAGGCGATCGCCATCGCCTCTTCCGGAGTTTGCGAGGCCAGCTCGCTATACGGTGCCGGGTCCGTAAGCTCGATCTTCTGCCCCGGAGCGATGCCGATCTCGCGCTTGAGCTGGATCAGGTCTTTGGCGAGCAGGTTTTGTGCGGCGATCAGCGTCTGCTGTTGCGTCTGCAACTCCACGCGCGCGCGCAGCTCGTCAAGATTGGCCACCGTTCCAGCCAGGTGCGCCAGGTGCTCGTGGTCAAGTGAGACCTGCGCTTCGGCCACCTGCGACTTGGCATTTTCCACCTCACTGGCGTCGGCGATGCAGCGCAGATAGATCGTCGCCACCTGCTGCACTACTTCACCGCGTGATGACATCTTGGCAAAGTAGGCCGCACGCGTTGCTGCGCCCGCCGCTTTATAACCGGCGATTACCGGGCCGGAAAACAGCGTCTGGTCGAAGTGGAGCTGCGCCTCGGTCAAGTCAATGCGGGGAACGGTGGAAAACCCGGAGACAGGGGTCCCGGGCGGGAGAAGGGAAGCAAACTCCGAAAGTACACTCGCCTTAAAGCCGAACGCCACGAGATTGATCTGGTGATAGCCCGTGTCTCCGGTAAATGTGATGGTGGGCAGAAACTCCTGCAGAGCCTCGTTTTTTTGTCCCTTCAGAGCGAGCTCATTGTTCTCGGCTTCGCGCAGGCCCAGGTTGTTGGCAAAGCCGCGGCGAATGGCGTCATCGAGCGAGAGCTTGAGGATCTCATCGGTCACCGGCTGCACGGTGACGCTGCCCCAATAGGGATTGGTCGCCGAACTCGCATTCGGCGCCTGGGCGCGGGCCGCAGCCAGAGCCAGGACAGACACAAAAACCCCCATTCGCTGGAAAAGCAAAGGAATCCCTCGGCTCACGTCCACTATCTTCTCAGATGAGATGGCCAGCCGCAGGGATTCAACATGTCCCTCAGAGAAAATCAGTTTTGCCTGCCGTTCACAGCTATTCCGCCGGATGAATCCACACGGCGTTTCCACCGCCGGAGACCATACGAACATCGAGAACGGTCGTCCGGTCGACGGATTGCCGGGTGAGCGTCGTGTGGGTCGCTTCCTGAGCTGCGTCCGGAGCATCGGCGTACATCTCGGCGATGTACTTGCCGGGGCCGAGAAAGCTGAGCGGGATTTTTACCGTCCGTTCATCCCAGTTGGTCAGCGAGCCCACGTACCAGTCCGAGCCGCTGCGCCGCGCCAGCGAGATCCATTGCATCGGCGCGCCGCCGATCGAATGGACTTCGTCCCATGTAGTGGGGACCCGCTTGAGGAAGTCAAACTCCTTCTGGCCCGCGTAGTGCTCCGGATAATCCGACACCATCTGCAAGGGGCTCTCGAAGACCACGTAGAGCGCCAGCTCGTGGGCGCGCGTGCCCAGGCCCATCGGCTCGACGCTCCGTATCACAAAGTTCTCCAGGTTGCTGTTGCCGAATGCGCCGGGCGTGTAGTCCATGGGGCCGGCCAGCATCCGCGTAAAGGGCAGCGTCACGTTGTGTGCCGGCGTGGTGCGCGCAGTGAACTTCAGGTACTCCTTGCCCATCACGCCTTCGCGCGTCATCAGGTTCGGATAGGTGCGGCGCAGGCCGTCGGGTTTGAAGGCGCCGTGGTAGTCAATCATCAGGTGGTGTTCGGCGGCGAGCGCCACCACGCGCCGGTACCAGTCCACCATCCACTGGTCGTCGCGGTTCATAAAGTCGATCTTGACGCCCGCGATCCCCCACTTCTCGAAGAGCGGAAAGGCCTGGTCCATGTATTTGTCCACTGAGGTCCAGTGCGCCCAGAGCCACAGCCTGACGTTCTTCTCCTTGGCGTAGCGCAGCAGTTCCGGCATATCGATCGCCGCAGTAGTCTGGGTAATGTCTGCCAGCCGGGGTAGATCTGCAGTCGCGCCCGGATCGGGCTTTGCCCACCCCGCGTCGATCAGCATGTAGGGAAATCCCGACGCCGAGGCGAAGTCGATGTAATGTTTCATGGTCGCCGTGTTCACGCCAGTCTTGAAGCTGACGCTGGGCGCCGCATCGCCCGACCACCAGTCCCACGCCGACTTGCCGGCCCTGATCCACGAAGTATCGGCGATCTTCGAGGGCGGATTCAGGTTGAGGACGATATTCGACTCGATCAGCTTCCCCGGCTCGTCGGCGATCATCAACACGCGCCAAGGGCTCACAAACGGCGTTGTCGTCTCCACTGCTACGTTGCCAGGCTCAAGCTTGCCCGCCTCATCCCGCCGCGGCGGCAGTTCTGTGTGCAGCAAGCGGTCGCCGAAGCGCGCGCTTTTGCGCAGATACATGCCCGCGTAGTTTTCAATGTCCGCTTCACTGATCGCCAGCCAGCCGATTCCCGGTTCATGGGCGAGGTAAGGCAGCGCGATGAGCCAGTCCGGATGCAGGCCGCTGACATTGCGCAGTTGATATTCGTCTTCGTACGACGACTGAAATCCGTCGAGGATCAGGGGATAACTCTCCGCATCTTTCGCGAAAGAGAATTCTGTGTCCTCGTGCAGGATCTTCACCTGCGTGAGCGCTGCCTGCGCCGGCACGCTGTAGCGGAAGGCCACGCCGTCATCGAAGGCGCGTACTTCGATGGTCAGTCTGCGGCCGGTCGCGTCGGTGAACTCCGCGTGCAGGCCGTTGTAGTGGTCGCGCACACTGCTGGTTTTGCCCACCGGAATGCTGTAGCTTTCGTCGACGGTCTCTGCCGTTGAGCCGGTCAGATGCATACCCGCACCCAGCACCGGCTGGCCCTCCATCTCCAGCCCCAGCTTCGACTCTTCGATCAGCCGCTTGCCGTGGAACTCGACCGTGTAGCGCAGGTTGGCGTTGGCGGCGCCGGCAGGAAGAAGCGTCAGCATGATCTGGCCGTTCGGCGAGACAACCTGAGCGCTGTTCTGCGCCATGGCCGCTTGAACCGTCAGCATCGCTATCAGGCCAGTCAGTACCATGCGTGACGTTGGCATGACCCCTCCGGAGATCGGCAGGATTGCAGTCCGTAATCAGGAACGTCACAGTATACGCTCGCGCGCAGGCTACAGCGGTTTCACAGTTGCTATATCCCGAAGCCACTGCTGCAAAGTGGCATTTTCCTCAAGAAAATGCCACCTTCCGCGGCTTCGGCAAGGGCACATCAACTGTGG
>JASHVE010000015.1 GCA_030039675.1 Acidobacteriaceae bacterium
CTATGGAGCCTGCCCCAACGGTCTGCAGGGCTATGCCATGTCCTACGTCGCCGACGGCGCACCGCTGAGTTCCGATGAATTTGGCGGGTCGCACGTCGGTCAGACACAGTTCCCCGATCTTGACTCGATCCAGGAAGTGCGCATTGAAACCAGCGGTCTGAGTGCCCAATATGCGTCGCCGGCCGCGGGTGTCATCACCACCAAGTCGGGAACCAACAGCCTGCACGGCTCCCTTTTCTGGACGCAACGCAACAGCTACTGGGGCACCGCCAAGCAGAGACAGTCTGCCGCGGTCAGTTTTTTCAATGGCACCTCAGTCGTCACGAAAACCGTCACGCCTCTTAACCGCATCGAAGCGGGAGGTTCAATCGGCGGCCCCATCGTGCTGCCTCATCTCTACCACGGGAAGGACAAGTCGTTCTTCTTCTTCGCTTACGAACGCTACTCGCTGGCCCAAATCGCCGGTGCAAACGACGATGTCTTTCCGGCAGCCTGGGGACAAGGTAACTTTACCGGCATCACCAATTCCTCCGCTGTCCCGCAAACGCTCTACGATCCCAATACCACCATCGCCAATGCCGCCTGCCCGGTGCCGAACAGCACCGCAACGACGAACAACCCCTACTGCCGCACGCCGTTCCCCAACAACACCATTCCGCAGAGCCGCCTGTCTCCCACCGCTCAGGAAATCTACGCGATTACCCCTCCGGCCACCAATGCGAACAATCCGTTGCTTTCGAATACATACAATCTGAACGGAGTTTCGCCCACCGAGCTTCGCGCTCCCGACTACACCTTCCGTCTGGACCACGAATTCAACGAGAGCAATCGGGCTTACCTGCGCTACACCATGACCCCCGTGACCCAGTACGTGCTGCGCAATCAGCCGTACTCGCAGCCGGCCACCATTGCGGCGACGGTAAAGCCGATAAACGGCGGCGGCGCCAGCGTCAGTTTCCCTGCCGGCGCCAGCGGCTACACTCACTACCAGTACGCGCAGTTTGCCACCGCCCTCGGCTTTACCCATGTCTTTTCGCCGACGTTCTACTCTGAAACCATCGCCAGCCAGCAGTGGTACCAGGAGCAGAACAACGCCGGCGGAACGCCCAATGCAAACTTTGAATCCGAGATGGGACTGCCCAACAACTTTGGCGAAAAAGGCTTTCCCATTATTGGAAACAATAGCGGCACTGCATCCAGTAACACCGTCTTCAGCCCAAACGGCACGCAGTTCGTTTATGGAATGACCACCATCGCCAGCGCCATTGACGAGAACCTTGTCAAGACCATCAACAAGCATCAATTGATGTTCGGCGGCCGCATCCGGCATGAACGGATCGGTTCCAAGACCGACCAGGCCGGGGTCAACGTTGTATTCGACGGCGACGCGACCGGCCTATATAACCCGGCCACGGGTACCAACGGCGCACCCTACGCGAACACGGGCCAGTTGAACGCCGACTTCTTTATCGGCGGCGCCTCGAGCTACTCCGTGAACGAAGAGCCGCCCTACGGACACTTCCACCTGTGGGAGTTCGACGCCTACATCCAGGACGACTACCACGTAGCCAAAACCCTCACCCTGAATCTCGGCGTGCGCTACGAGGCCCATCCCGCCATTTGGATAAAGTACGGCCTCGCAAACAGCTTCGACCTGAAAAACGACGCCGTGGTGCTGGGCGCCCCGATCGCGACACTCATCGCAGAGGGTTACACCACCCAGGCCGCCATCACCAACGACATGGCTGACGGCGAAAAGTTCGAGACCGCTCAACAGGCCGGACTGCCGCCCAAACTGATCAACGACGATAACCTTGTATTCCAACCGCGCGTCGGCTTTGCCTGGCAGGCTCTCCCCAAGTGGGGAACCGTGCTGCGCGCAGGCTATGGCATCTACTCCTTCAACGCCCCGCTCCGCTCCGCCTATAAGGAGCTGCTCGGCAATAATCCCTTCCAGCTTAACTATAGCCAGAGTTTTGTCACTGCCGCCCAGTCTCCCGCCTCGACCAACGCAGACCTGCTGCTCTATCCGCAGACAACCGCGCAGGGCTTTACCTACACGACCCCCAACTACACGCCGGTCATGGGCATCAACTCAACAGGCGTCGTGAATACGGCCACCACCACCTCCATCTTGCCGGGCTTTACCATCAACACTGTCGATTCAGACTATCCTGTAGGGTTAGCCACGCAGATGAATGTAACCATCGAGCAGCCATTCAAGTGGAATTCGGCGCTGCGCGTCAGCTACAACTGGGTTCACGGCACCAACCTTGACCAGGTGTACGACTACAATAACCACCCCTCCAACTTCGTTTGGCAATTGCAGAAAGGCATGGCTACGCCAACCGGCGGAGCGAGCACGATTGGCACCAGCCAGTACTCCACGACGGCGACCGGCCCTTACGACCAGATCACCTATGGTGGCAATAGCATTGAGCAGAAGAGCGGCTGGTCCAACGACAACCAGCTTCAGGTCGTCTATCAGAAGCTGTTCCACGGCGGAATGGCCTGGCAGGTTCAGTATGTCTGGCAAAAGAACCTCCGCGTGGCCGGAAACTCCAGCCGCGACAACACGCTCTATCCGTACGAAAACTACGCAAACTCCGGGCTCTCCTCCTATGTGCCGGCCGACGCGGCTACGACCGCGCCCATCACGCCCGCGCTGCCTCCTCCTCCGCCGACCGGCGCGGCGTCCTATGCGTACTACAGGGCGCTGAACAAATTCGAAAACTATGGAGCGGTGGATGTCGACAGTGGCCTGAACTCCACAGCACCCACGCAGCACTTGCAATTCAACTACATTTACGATCTTCCGTTTGGCACCGGAAAGAAATTCTTTGGAAACGCCAACCGCCTCGTCAATGAGATCATCGGCGGCTACCAGCTCGCCGGCGATGGACAACTCCTCAATCAGAACTTTGCCATCAACTCACAGAACTGGGGACCGACGGCCTCTTCGACTGGACCGGCCAGCACCTCTGTTCATGTTTACAAACACAAGTACCCGATCACGGATTGCACCAGCGGAACCTGCTACCACGAGTACCTGTGGTGGAACGGCTACATTGCCCCCACTTCCAACGGCTCGAATACGTGCTCGGCGCAGTCCGGCACGAAGATCGTCAACAATCTGCCCAGCAGCTACGTGGCCTACCAGAGCCCCATGGACACGGCCTGCACTGCAACCACCAAGGACACCTACTATGGTGACAACGAAGTAACGGAGACCTTCACCAACGGGAAAACCCAGACCCTTGCCTACCAGCCGGGCCCGAACGGCAGCGGGGGCGGTGGCGATCCTGCCGGATGGTCGGGCGTCAATCCCTTCGCGAAGACGGTTCTTCCCGGTCCGTTCAACTTCAATATGGATGCCTCGATCTTCAAGGTTTTCCCAATCACCGAAACCACGAACCTGCGTTTCAACATGGACGTATTCAACGTGCTGAACAATCAGGGCTCAGTAAACCCCAGCGGAAGCAACGGCGAGCAGAATCTCGCCACTACTTCCTTCTGGAGCGCGCGCCAGCTGCAGTTCTCCCTGCGGCTGACGTTCTAAGCAGCGCCAGTGCAGTTCCGGACAAGTCGAAGCCGGCCGCGAGTTTCCAAGTCTCGTATCGCGGCTGGCGCTTCGAAATCGCGCGGATGTTCAGTGTGCCCGCTTGCCACATGCGTTTGACACAAAGGCAACGGTACAATTTAAGTAATTGTATTCGTATACATTATCCCGGAGTGAATGTGCCAAACGGTAAGTCACTTGCCAATTCTCACCAGGCTTTTGATAGAAATCCGCATTGGTCGGGCTTCTTAGCCTGCGCTCGCAATAGATAGCAAGCTGATCCTCCAGCAAGTTCAGAGAATCGCTACGTTCTGATTGTCAGGGTGGACGTTAAGTCTGGTTATTATTTAATTCGCGCTTTGGCGTAAAGCCCACCGCGAGATGGGTCATGCCCGAGCGCTCACACATTCCGCACACCCGTGGCCACACCACGGCTTTGTCCA
>JASHVE010000154.1 GCA_030039675.1 Acidobacteriaceae bacterium
AGCAGGATCCGCTCCACCGCCAGCGCTCCGATCAAGAGAGGTACAAGGCCCAGAAAGCTCTCCGCCAGGAGTTGAAGGGAACCTATAAGACCTGGTTGAACGAGGAAGTGCCCTACATCATCACCGACGAAGAACGCAAAGCCTTCCTCAGCCTGAGCAACGACGAAGAGCGCGATGCCTTTATTGAAGCCTTCTGGCAGCGCCGCAATCCCAATCCCGATTCTCCTGAGAACGAATTTCGCGAAGAGCACTATCGGCGCATCGCCTATGCCAACGAACACTTTGCCGCCGGCAAGCCGGGATGGAAGACAGACCGCGGCCACATCTACATCGCCTTCGGCCCTCCTGACGACATCGACTCCCATCCCTCCGGCGGCCTGTACGAAAGACCTGCTGAAGAAGGTGGCGGCGAGACCACGACCTTCCCGTTTGAAGTCTGGCACTACCGGTATCTCGAAGGCATCGGCGAGAACATCGACATCGAGTTCGTTGACACCTGCCAGTGTGGCGACTATCACTTCACCATCGACCGCAGTGAAAAGGACGCTCTGCTCCACGTTCCCGGCGCCGGCCTCACGCAGTACGAGGAGATGAACCACCAGGACAAGACCGACCGCTTCAAGGGCAACGGCATCGAGAACCTCGGCGCCGGCCCCATGGGCGATCAGGCGCAGGGCAAGGAGTTCGACCGCATCGAACTGGCTGCCAAGCTGTTCGCGCCCCCGCCGGTCAAGTTCAAGGATCTGGATGCGTTTGTCTCCGAGCACAAGCTCCTCAGCGGGCCGCCGTTCCCGTTTGATGTGCGCACCGACTTCATCAAGGTCACCGACAGCACTGACCTGGTTCCGATTACCCTGCAGATCAAGAATCGTGACATCACCTTTGTGACCAAGGATGGTGTCTCGAAAGGCGTCGTGAACATCCTCGGCAAGGTGACCACCATCATGCACAAGACCGTGCAGACCTTCGAAGACACGGTGGAGGTGGACGAACCTTCTGAGCTCCTCGAAAAGACCCTCGACAGCAAAAAGGTCTATTGGAAGGCCCTGCCGCTCCAGCCAGGCCTCTATCGGCTCGATATCGCTATCAAAGACGTGAACAACCCGGATCACATCGGGCTTTACGCACAGAGCCTGAACGTTCCCCTGTTTGAGGATGAGAAGCTCGGCACTTCATCTCTCATCCTCGCCGACGAAATGCACGCCGTTTCTTCCCGCGACATCGGCGAAGGGAGTTTTATTATCGCCAACACTTTCGTCCGGCCCCGCGTCAGCGCCAACTCCGCCACTCCGGTCAGCTTCAACCGCCACCAGGACCTGAATTTCTGGATGCAGGTCTACAACCTCGGCATCGACGAAAACACGAAGAGTAACTCAGCGACGGTTACTTACGAGATCACCGATGCCTCTTCTGGAGCGGTGATTCTGCAGAAGGAGCTGGAATCAAAGGATTTAGGCGCGCATAGTGACCAGTTGACGGTGGAGAAGTCGTTGCCCATCGCCGGCCTGTCGCCGGGCAAGTACAAGGTGACGGTGAAAATAAATGACGCAATTTCCAAACAAGAGATTGCACAATCGGCGCCTTTTGTCGTCGAATAGGAATCAACGCGCGCACAGCGCAACCGGACGGAAGATCTGGAGCGGCGCAGGTAAGATCTTTTCATGTTTCTGCCAGAGACGCGGCGGGTCACAGATCTGTATAGATGATGCGTAGTGCCCATCTCGCCGGTTTCGTCGCGCTGATCGCATTAGGAGCTGCTCCGGTCTTCGCCGCAGCGGCGGCATCGGTGTCTGGGTGCGTGCGCGACTCCGCCGGGGTACCCCAGATCGGCGCGGAAGTCCAGCTCCTGCGCCCGGACCTCAGCGTCGTCACCAGTGTCTACACTGACAGCAAAGGCCGGTTCGTCATCGCGTCGCTGCTTCCCGGCAACTATGCACTCAAGGCCATGGGACCGTCCTTCCTGCCTGCGCTCAGAGAAAATCTGCGCATCCGCCGTGCTACGGTCGTCAATCTGACCCTCAATACTTTGTATGAAGTGATGCAGTGGCTGCCGGCGCAGCCGCGCGCCGGCGACGCTCAGCAGGATGACTGGGCCTGGACCCTCCGTTCGGCGGCCAATCGGCCGCTGCTGCGCTGGCTTGAGGACGGGCCTCTGGTCGTCGTTACCGACCGCCCAGGATCGGCTCCCAAGCTCAAGGCGCGTCTGATGGCCACCGGCCAGGCCGGAACCTTTGGCGAGAGCGGGGAGCGCTTTACAGCTACGGTGGAGGATACCCCGGCCAACAGCCGCGAACTTCTGGCCCGCGTCGATTTCGCGCCGGGTACTGACGCCGGCATGGAGTCTATGCTCGGCTTCCGCCAGGATCTCGGCTTTGCCGGCTCAGTGGAGTCCGTGGCCGCAGTAGCAGTTCATCCGGAAGAGACCGATGGCGCAGGGGACGCGGGCCTCGACGAAGCCGCTATTCGCACCGCAGAGACAATGCGGCTCGGGGAGGCCATTGCTGCCGAAGTCGGCTCAACGGAGGTGCTTGCCCGGATGGGTGGCCAATCGCCCGATGCCACGATGATTGGTTTGCCCTTTGCCGCCGTCGAGTGGCATAACGGCAACACAACGGTCCACTATCGGATGGCGACTATGGTCCCCAACACCGGGGCAGGCGATGCGTCCGAGGCAGCGGCTTGGCTGCCCGCGGCTTCTGAGCGCAACGGCGGCCTGGTGATCGAGCGTGGCCTGCACCAGGAGATCGGCCTGGAGCGGCGCAGCGATGAATCGGGCATGGCCGTTCTGGTCTACTCCGACAGCATTCGCGATCCCATCCTCGAAGCCATGACACGCCTCGCCGTGGGCGACTCCGGGGCGTCGCAGGTTGCGGGAGCCGCCCTGGTTGACACCAATAGCGGCCTGCTCCACGCCGCTGGCCCGGCATTCGCGGCCGCGGGCGTGGAAGCCTCCGTTGAGCGCAGACTGCACGGAACCACAAAGGTTCGCCTGAGCTGTGCGAACGGCGGCGCGTTGGTGGTGCCCGCTTTACCTGCATCGGCCGGCTTTGCCCAGGTGATTGCCGCCTCCCGTGCGCGGCGTGCGCAGACCTACTCCATCTCGCTCTCAGGCGTTGTGGACGGCACCGGCACACGCTGGCGTGCCAGTTATCGCTGGCAGCCCGACGATACCCTTACGGCCGTCGCTCCCTACATGGTCGATGCCGCGGAACCCTATCTCAGCATCCATCTGCGCCAGCCCATTCATCTCACCCGCGACGGATCGGGCGGCCTGGAGGCTCTGCTTGATGTCCGGAATCTCTTGGCCGAAGGCTACCGGCCCTATATCCTTAGCGACGGCTCCCTGCTGATCTTCGCGCAAGATCAGCGCGCCTTCCGCGGCGGCCTTGCCTTTACCTTCTAGCTTCAATCGTCTCTGGGACAGTGCAGTGCCGGCCTCCCGTCCACTGATATACAGTGGGAGTGCACAGAATCGCCGCCTTGATAGCGATTCCTGAGTCGCTATGTCCCGAAGCCGGCACCTTCAAGTCGACGCGACCGACAGGGGGCCGGCGACATCGCAATAGTTTTCAAAGGGTACACCTGCTCAGGAATCGCCGTAAAAATGAGGAAACCTCGCGAGATGAAATCTGCACAACTCACCCGCCGCGCCGCGCTCAAATCCGGCCTTGCCGCCACAGCACTTGCGCCGTTGACCGGAATTCTCATGGGAGAAGAATCCGCAACCGCGAGAAAGAACCGCATCCACCAGTCTGTCTGCCGCTGGTGCTACAAGCAGATCCAGCTCGACCAGCTTTGCGCCTCTGCCGCGCAGATCGGCCTCAAAGGCGTCGACCTGCTCGGACCCGATGAATACGAAGTCCCGCAACGCTTCGGCCTCATCTGCACGATGGGCTATGCCGGCGGCGGCACCATTCCCGACGCTCTCAACCGGCCCGAGCATCACGACGCCATTGAAGCCGGCTTCCGCACCAACATTCCGCTTGCCGCCAAGGCAGGCGTTCCCAATGTGATCACATTTTCGGGCAATCGCCGCGGCATGGCAGACGACGAAGGCGCGCGCAATACTATCGCCGGTCTCAACCGCCTCAAGAAGATCGCCGAAGATAACGGCGTCACCATCTGCATGGAGCTGCTCAACAGCAAAGTGAACCACCCCGATTACATGTGCGACCACACCGCGTGGGGCGTGCGCGTGGTCGAGGAGGTGAACTCACCCAATGTGAAATTGCTCTACGATATCTACCATATGCAGATCATGGAGGGCGACCTGATCGCAACCATCCGTGCAAACATTGCGTGGATCGCGCACTTCCACACCGGCGGCGTCCCCGGCCGGCACGAGCTCGACAACACGCAGGAAGTACAATGGGACGGCGTAATGCGCGCCATCGCCGACACAGGCTTCAAAGGCTATGTCGCGCATGAGTTCGTTCCCGCCCGCGACCCGCTCACCAGCCTTCGCGCTGCGGCCGATCTCTGCGACGTGTAAGGATGCTGATCAAGCCTCGATCGGACGAACCTCGATAGAACGAGTCTCGATCGAACAAGTCTTGATCGAATAAGTCTCGATCGAAAATGAAACCGGTATAGGAATCGTGCAATCATGAAATCTCTGCTTCTCTCCGAATACAATCATCTCGAAATCGCCGATCTGCCCCTGCCTCCCGTCGCTCCCGACGAGGTTCTCGTCCGCGTCGAGGCCTGCGGCATCTGCGGCAGCGACGTACACGGCTACGACGGCTCTTCCGGCCGACGCATTCCGCCCATCGTGATGGGCCATGAGGCCGCAGGCACCGTAGCCGCAATCGGCTCCGCGGTTCATGGCTACGCCGAAGGCGATCGCGTCACCTTCGACTCCACCGTCTACTGCGGCAACTGTACCTACTGCGCAAGAGGTGACGTGAACCTCTGCG